>JAEMSB010000813.1 GCA_016463045.1 Niveispirillum sp. | reverse complement strand
CTGGTTGGGCTGCGCCGTGGTGACGGCAGGCGTCGTGCTGCATATCCCCATGTATCTGATGGGTGCCGATATGGGCTATGTCCTGGTCGGCATGCCCATGGATGCGGAGATGTATTGGGGCATGGCCCTGATCGTGGTGGGGATCGGGCTGGCGGCGTTCGGCCTGCTGCCCAAGCAGTTGCCCCGGCATCAACGGATCATCGAAACCATCGCCCCACCGGAAGATGCCCCGTTGACGCGGGCGCATTGGGGCATGGCGGGCCTGCTGGCCCTGGCCCTGATCATCGATATCATGAAGCCGGCCAGCCTGGGCTTCGTCACGCCCGGCATGCGGGCCGAATATCAGGTGGACCGCGCCATGGTGGCCTGGCTGCCGCTGGCGGCATTGACGGGCACCGTCATCGGGTCCTTCATCTGGGGGGCGCTGGCCGATATTTACGGGCGGCGGGCCGCCATCCTTCTGTCCTCCATCGTCTTCATCGGCACCTCCATCTGCGGGGCCATGCCGGATTTCTGGTGGAACGTCTTCATGTGCCTGTTGATGGGGGCGGGGGCCGGCGGCATGCTGCCCGTGGCCTATGCGTTGCTGGCAGAGATCATGCCGACACGCCATCGCGGCTGGATGCTGGTGCTGATCGGCGGCATCGGCGCTGTCGGCGGCTATTTCGCGGCCTCCTTCCTGTCGGAACTGCTGCAACCGGTCTATAGCTGGCGGATCATGTGGTTCCTGAACCTGCCCACCGGCCTGCTGCTGGTGGCGATGAGCCCGTTGCTGCCGGAAAGCGCGCGGTTCTTGCAGCAGATGGGCCGGGGGGCGGAAGCGCGCGCCATGCTGGCCCGGTTCGGCGCCGTGGCGCACAAGGCCACGGAAGAGGAAGCGGCAGCGGAGGTGGATCACACCCATAGCCCGCCCGTGCAGGGCCGGTTCCTGGGCCTGACGGCGGCGTTGACCCTGGGTGCGCTGGCCTGGGGGCTGGTGAATTTCGGTCTGCTGCTCTGGCTGCCGGGAACGCTGGTGGAGGAAGGGTTGAGCGTGGCGGCGGCCAGCGGCCTGATCGCCAAATCCACCCTCATCTCCATCCCCGTCGTCGCCGTGGCCACCTTCCTTTATGCGCGGTGGAGTTCGAAATGGTCGCTGGTGCTGATGGTGGCCATGATGGCGGGCGGTCTGCTGCTGTTCTTGCTGCGCACGCCGGGTGAAAGCCCGCTGCTGGCGCTTACCTTCGTCATTGTCGGATCGTCGGGCGTCATCTCTATCCTGCTGCCCTATACGGCGGAGAATTATCCGCTGCGCGTGCGGGCGCGCGCCACCGGCTGGGTGGCGGGGTGCAGCAAGTTGGGAGGGTTGATGGCACAGGGATTGTCGGTGGCCGCCGCCGTCCCGGCCTTCGGGATCGCCGCCGCCCTGATCGCGGTGCCGACCCTGGGGGCCTTGGCCCTGATCGCCATCCTGGGGCGGGAGACGCGGGGGCGCGACCTGCGGGAACTGGAGCAGGGACCCTCCAGATAAATAATTTACGCTGGGACAGACTTGCCTGTGATCCATTCTGCCACATCCTTCGTAGAGATTGGCATGGGACACAGTGGCTTCTATAGTCCGGGCACCAAGGGAAGGATCAGACGTGACGGGTTGGCCGTCGCGGACACTCTTCTTGTTGCCCGCAGGATGCCGCAGCCGGACATGACCGCGCAGAAGACCGACCAGGCCGAGAT
>JAEMSB010000284.1 GCA_016463045.1 Niveispirillum sp. | reverse complement strand
GCCCAGGGAGACAGGCGTGGCCAGATCACCCGAGGGATCAAACCGCACCAGCCCGCGCCCGCTGGCCAGCAGCAGGCCGCCATCGGGTAATTCAACCATGTCACGGATCTGATCCAGCGGCGGACTGTCCGGTTCCGGCCCGCGCCGTGTGTAGAACCGGCCTGTGCCCGTGGCCGGGTCGCGGACATGCACCCCGCCCACCGTGCCGGTCCATAACCTTCCCTGCGCATCGGTCAGGATGGACAGGATGGACAGGTTCTGCAGCCCCTCATTGGCGCGCACGAACCGGTCGGCGGCAGCCTCGTAGCGCGCCAACCCGCCGGCATTGGTGCCAACCCACAGCACGCCCTTGGGATCGACATGCAGGGCCGTGACGTAAGTGTCAGGCAGGCTGTCGGGATTGCCGGGGTCGCTGGTATAATGGCGGAAGCGGTGACCGTCGAACCGGGCCAGCCCGCCACCCGTCCCAAACCAGACAAACCCCGCCCGATCCTGCGCGATGGCACCCACGACATCATTGGGCAGTCCCTGCTCGCGGCCCAGCCGTTCGAATAGAGGTTCGGAAAAGGCCGACCAGTCGGCGGCTGGTGCCGTTTGCGGCAGCAGCAGCGACAGGGCCAGCATGGCAACGGCACAGCAGGCGCGCAGGTTCTGCACAATGAGATGGGACGACCGAGGGGATGGGATCAAGGCTGGCATCATCACGCGCAGAGTGGGAGGTTGCGCAGCATAGCAATTCCGCACGGGCTTGGGAAATCAACCTTGGCGGGCAGGAGATAAGGCCGGTCTGTCCCCATGCATATCTTGACCAGCACAGGGACTGCGCTCATGTTACATGTAACAAGAAGGGGCCGGAATATGAGCATGTCAGGCGCCATGCGTGTGCAAAAGCACCACGCGCAATTGCGCGCCGCCGGCCTGCGCCCCATCCAGATCTGGGTGCCTGACACACGCCGCCCCGGCTTTGCCGAGGAATGCCGGCGGCAGTCCCTGTCCCTCCGCGATGATCCGCAGGAACGGGAGGTGGGTGATTCATAAGAAAATTTACCAAATAGTGATTAGCACAACTCAATCTTTAAGAAGGAAATATCATGAATATTTTCGACTTCGTAACTCAAGACGAGATAGAAAGCGCTCCAACAGACGACCCGGCTTTAGCATTCACCCAACTCGTAATGCACGCTCAACGCAGGCTACGCGAGAGAATAAAGTTAATTGCACCACAGGACCAAGCTGAATTTGAAGAAGTAGAAGATGCA
Source organism: Niveispirillum sp. (assembly GCA_016463045.1). Taxonomy (GTDB): domain Bacteria; phylum Pseudomonadota; class Alphaproteobacteria; order Azospirillales; family Azospirillaceae; genus Niveispirillum. Next base: position 5,071 of record JAEMSB010000284.1, on the reverse strand, counting down.
AGACATGGGTTCATGAATTTTGTTCTCGGACTGTCAAAAACGCTCAATATTAAGCCGTTTTCTGAGATGGATATGCCCCGCCTAGATAAATTTGACACTACAATACACAGGCAGTTCCAGGCCGACCTGGATCACTATATGACCCAGTTAATTATTGGGAATAGCATGAAAGACAAGGCGAATTCAGTACGCCTGTCATCAACGGCAAAAGAAAATATTCTCAAGTATGTCAACGCCATACGAGATTCTTTAAATATGGAGAATATAGATCAAAATCATCGTGAAACATTGTTAAGAAAATTAGATGAATTTGAGATTGAAATAAATAAAGGTAGAGTAAGCATACTAGCATCTTCACTTGTGATATTAGCCTTACTTGGAGCGCCTGGAAGCCTGTCATCTACCTATGATATTGTGAGCAAATTATCCACAAACATCTTACGGATTATTGCGCAAGAGAAGGCGAGCGACGACGACACAAAACGGCTGCACATACAAACAACTCCAGCAGCCCTCTCGCCGCCCAGAAAAACTGAAGAAACAACCACTAATGGTTATGGGCTAACCGCGAACCTTGATGACGAAATTCCGTTCTGATCTCCCCTCACGCCGCCACCAGCTCAAACTTGTCCACATCCACCAGCCCCATATCGGTGATCTTCAGGTGTGGGATCACCGGTAGGGGCAGGAAGGCCAGTTGCAGGAAGGGTTCGGCGAGCGGACAGCCCAGCGCCTTGACCGAGGCGCGCAGGGCCTCCAGCTCATGCTCCACCGCCTCGAACGGTTTCAGGCTCATCAGGCCGGCCACCGGCAGGGCCAGTTCGCCCACCACGGCGCCGTCCTTCACGGCCACAAAGCCGCCGCCGATCTCGATCAACCGGTTGATGGCGACGACCATGTCGGCATCGCTGGAGCCCACGGCGCAGATATTGTGGCTGTCATGGCCGACGGAGCTGGCCAGCGCGCCGGAGCGGATGCCGAACCCCTTCACGAAGCCCTTGCCGATATTGCGGGTGAAGCCGTGGCGTTCGACGACCACGATTTTCAGGATGTCATTGTCCGGGTCGGCATGGCGGCGGCCATTGCGGTAGGGGACGGTGGCCTGCAACGCCTCTGTGATGATCTTGTTGGGCAGGACGCCGATGACGGGTGTCCCGGGGCCGCCGGCAGGAATGGCGAGGTCTTCGGCCACGATCCGCGCCCGTTTGATGGAATTCAGACCCACGGGCGGCGGGGAGGTGCGGCCCGCGAAGGTCTCCGCCGACACGGGCTTGCCGGCGCGGATCACCTGGGAAACGGTGCATTGCGCCAGATCGTCCAGCAGGACGATATCGGCCAGGTAACCTGGGGCCACCAGCCCGCGATCCTTCAGCCCGAAACCGCGCGCCGCCGACCATGTGGCCGTGCGGTAGACGGCGGCAATGTCGGCCCCGTGCGCGATGGCGCGGCGGATCAGGTGATCCAGGTGCCCTTCTTCCGCAATGTCCAAGGGGTTGCGGTCATCGGTGCAGAAGGCCAGGAACGGGCTGGTGACCGGGTCGATCAGGCCGGACAGGGCGTCCACATCCTTGGAGACGGAGCCATCACGGATTAGCACCTGCATGCCCTTGGCGATCTTCTCCCGCGCTTCGGCCTGCGACGTGCATTCATGGCAATTGCGGATGCCACAGGAGAGATAGGCGTTCAGTTCCTTGCCGGTGACCAGGGGCGAATGCCCATCAATATGCGCGCCATAGAATTCCGCCAGCTTGTCCAGCGTCTCCTCATCCTTCCACAGCACGCCGGGGAAGTTCATGAATTCGGCCAGGCCGATCACCTTGGGATGGTGGCGATGGCGGGCCAGATCGTCGGCCTTCAACCGGGCACCCGCCGTTTCCAGATGCGTGGCTGGCACGCAGGATGAAAGCTGCACCCGCAAATCCAGCGCCGTTGTCAGGGCCGAATCCAGGAAATACTGAAGCCCCGCCTCCCCCATGACATTGCAGATCTCATGCGGATCGCAGATGGCGGTGGTGGTGCCCCGCGGCAGGACACAGCGGTCGAACTCCGACGGGGCCACCAGCGTGCTTTCGCAATGGACATGGGTGTCGATGAAGCCGGGGACGGCGAAGCGGCCCTTGCCATCGATCTCCTGCACCCCGTCATAACGGTCATAGGTGCCAACGATGGTATCGCCGCAGATGGCGATGTCGGTTTCGTCGATATTGCCCGTGGCGACATTCAGCAGCCGCACATTCTTGATCACCAGATCGGCGCGGTTGCGCCCCATGGCCTGATCGATCCGCTGTTTGAGGATGGCTTTGGCGGCGGCGCGGTCCATGGGGTGGGTCCTTACATGATCAATGCGGGGTCTTGGCGCACAGCGCGATCAGGTCAGCCTCAGCCGCCGACTGCATCGGCTTGCCGTTGAACAGGACCTGATTGCCCTGCACCGTTACGGTACCGATCTGCGCCTCCCCCCGGTAGAGGTTATTTGTTGCGATGCCGAAGCGGCGCGCAATATCGGCGGTGATGGCGATGTCGATGCTTTTCGGCAGCTCAATGGCATAGCTGTCGGGGAGGTCGGCGGGGGCCACGGGCTTGCCGTTCACATCGACACCGGGCTTGTACTCCACATCCGCACTGGGCTGATACCGGGCCACATAGCGACAGGCGGCGGGGTCGATGCGGATGGTGGGGGCGTCGGTCTGGGCCGTGGCAGCGGATACCGCACCTGCGAAAAGCCCAATTAACCCTATGGCCCTTAAGGTACTTTGCAGGAATACTGACATTCCTTCCCCCTTCCCTTTCGCCGCAAAGGGCGCCGCACAGATGCTGACATCCTACTTCAAGCTGAAAGAACTGGGCAGTGATGTCCGGACGGAGCTGCTGGCCGGGCTCACCACCTTTTTGACCATGGCCTATATCATCTTCGTCAATCCACAGATCCTGTCGGCGGCGGGCATGGACCATGGGGCGGTATTCGTCGCCACCTGTGTGGCCGCCGCCATCGGGTCGGCCATCATGGGGCTGTACGCCAATTATCCCATCGCCCAGGCACCGGGCATGGGGTTGAACGCGTACTTCGCCTTCACCGTGGTCGGGCAGATGGGCTATTCCTGGCAGGTGGCGCTGGGGGCGGTGTTCCTGTCTGGCATCCTGTTCATCATCCTGTCAGTCCTGCCCGTGCGCGAAGCGGTGGTGAACGCCATTCCCCGCACCCTGAAAATGGCGATATCCGCAGGCATCGGCCTGTTTCTGGCCATCATTGCCCTGGAAAATGCAGGCCTGATCAAGGCGCATCCCGTCACCCTGGTCACCATGGGCGACCTGACCAAGCCGCAACCGGTGCTGGCCGCCATCGGCTTCATCCTGCTCTGCGCGCTGGCGGCGCGGAAGGTCATGGGCTCTGTGATCCTGACCATACTGGCCATCGCGGTCGTGGGCATGGTGATCGGCGCCTCGCCCTTCAACGGGCAGATCGTGTCGATGCCGCCCGACCTCAGCCCCACCTTCCTGGCCATGGACTTGGAAGGCGCGTTCAGTGTCGGGCTGATCACGGTGGTCTTCGCCTTCTTCTTCGTCGATCTGTTCGATACGGCGGGCACATTGATCGGTGTGTCGCACCGGGCGGGCCTGCTGGACAAGGATGGCAAGCTGCCGCGCCTGAAACGCGCCCTGTTCGCGGACGCCGCCGCCACGACCGTGGGTGCCGCGCTCGGCACCTCCACCGTCACCTCCTATATCGAGAGCGCGGCGGGCACCAATGTCGGGGGGCGCAGCGGGTTAACGGCGGTGACGGTGGCGGTGCTGTTCCTGGCCTGCCTGTTCTTCGCACCGCTGGCCGCCAATATCCCCGCCTATGCCACGGCCCCCGCCCTGCTCTACATCGCCTGCCTGATGGCGCGTGGCCTGACGGAGGTGGATTGGGAGGATGTGACGGATTATGCGCCCGCCGTGATGACGGCGATCGCCATGCCGCTGACCTATTCCATCGCGCATGGGATTGCGGTGGGCTTCATCACCTATGCCGGTATCAAGATCCTGGCGGGGCGCTGGCGCGATGTCGGGCCGGTCGTGGCGGTACTGGCGGGACTGTTCCTGCTAAAATTCATTCTGCTGGCGTGACTGATTCTTGCTGATTCGGTGACAGGGGCCGCACCCGCCGGGGCGGCCCCTTTTTCATTCAACGCCGTGAAGCCCGTTCAGTAAGCAAGCAAAAGCATGATAGCGGTAGCAATGATTATTGAATAGGCACATGCTTAATTTATGATCATAACTGCCGTTGACGTAAACCGCCGACAGGGCGCGGGCGATCACAAAAAATTCACTTTCCGTAAATATCCATATTTATCAAATCATTAGGGCAGTCAGCCACCATCCGAAAGCCATGCCGCCATAGCATGAAGACGATTGGATGCATGCAATCGTGACAATGCGGCCACACTGGCCGCTGCATTTTTGTGCGGGCCGAGCATGGATTGAATTTTGATGGTGACGGGTTTCGCCAGGGCTGCATATACTCCGCCCCACAAAAGAAAAGACCGCGCCAGCAAGGCAGCGCGGCCTGAGTTTAGGGAGGAATCGCCACCAGGCGGTGTCAAAACAGGGATCCAACCCCGTTCGACAAGATAAGTTTTTAACTTTCTGAATATGAAGGCAAGCCGATTTTGTCGGCTTGCCTTTTTATTTGGTCGATTTTTAGGTTTATGCACAGCGCTTGTGCAAATGCCATCCATCCGAACAGATGTTTGCCCAATCAGAAGGCGTCGTATCCAGCGAACCCGCTGGTAATGGCCCGACGCCAGGGCAAATCATGATTCGACAGAGCGATCATGGCGGGGCAATCGGCCCGGTGCGCGCCCGGCAGAAAGCCGATGCTCATCAGGAACTCGCCCACAATCTCCCCACCGGTAAAGCGGAAGGTCTTGGCGAACAGCTTCACCCAATCCGGCTTGGATTTCGGGTGATGGGTCAGCAGCCAGCCATGGAAGGACCCGTGGCTGTCGCGCAGCCGCTGGATCACCTGGGCATTATGGATGGCGGCGTGGACCTTCAGCCGGTTACGGATGATGCCGGGATCGGCCAGCAG
>JAEMSB010000283.1 GCA_016463045.1 Niveispirillum sp. | reverse complement strand
GACCTAGGCCCCGTCACAGCGGCCCGTCTCACGGCAGGTTTGGCCAAGACGCGGTTCGGCAAGGAAGTTTCGGCGGAAGAGGTGAAGGATTACCTCGCCACCGAATTGCAGAAGATCGTGGAGCCGGTGGCCCAGCCCCTGGTCATTGATCCGTCGAAGAAGCCGCATATCATCCTGCTGGTCGGCGTCAACGGCACCGGCAAGACCACAACCATCGGCAAGCTGGCCCGCCAGTTCCGAGACGAAGGCAAAACCGTTTGGCTGGCCGCCGGTGACACGTTTCGCGCCGCCGCCGTGGCGCAGCTGAAGGTCTGGGGCGAACGCACGGGCTGTCCCGTCGTGGCGCGCGATACGGGGGCGGATGCGGCGGGCCTTGCCTATGATGCCGTTGAACAGGCAACCAGGGCGGGCGCCGACGTCCTGCTGATCGATACGGCGGGCCGGTTGCAGAACAAGGCCGGTTTGATGGAAGAACTGCGCAAGATCGTGCGCGTCATCAAGAAGTTGAACCCCGAGGCACCGCACACCACCCTGCTGACCCTAGATGCTACCACGGGCCAGAACGCGCATAGCCAGATTGAAGTGTTCAAGGACATGGTGTCCATCAACGGCTTGGTCCTGACCAAGCTGGACGGGTCGGCGCGCGGTGGCGTGCTGGTGGCCCTGGCGGAGAAGTTCAAGCTGCCGGTCCATGCCATCGGCGTGGGCGAGGGCGTGTACGATCTGCGCCCGTTTGAGGCGCGAGGCTTTACCCGCGCCCTGGTCGGGCTGGAGTAACGGTGGTACCGCCTGTCCGGTCCGGCACCTTGCCGCGCCGGCAGGCATCGGAACAATATTTCACCTGCTCCCAATCGCGCGCCCATTTGCGTCGCCAGGTGAAGGGCCGACCGCATTGGATGCAGGTCTTGGTAGGCAGGTTGGTCTTGTGATGCATGATGGTCCTGTCAGGCGCTATTGCCCCTGACATGGCGCGTCTCTACCCGACCGCCAGTCCCCCGCGCCGTCCATGGCGCAGATTTTCCGCCAGCGCGCCGACGCCGATGGCGGCGATCAGGGTCAGGGCGCAAAGGCCCGCAACCGGAACCAGGGGTAGTGCGGCCATGACCATGGCGGCCACGGCATAGCGCCGCAGCAACGCCGCCGCTGCCTCCCGTTCCATCCCCATGCGCCGCCGCCCGATCTTTACCGCCAGGGCAAAGCCGGTGATGACAATGCCCACGGGCAGGGCCAGCAGCCACAGGCCCAGCATCAGCACGCCCAGCGGAATGCCGATCACGCTGACCATCAGCAGGCCCAGCAGCAGGGGCGACAGCAGCAGGATGGCCGCGCCCAGCAGCAGGTGGCGCAGGGGATTGCGCGGCATGGCATCCGCCGCCCGCAGCACCGGACCCGGCAGCAGCCAGAGCAACCCGACGCCCAACAGGAACAGGGCCAGCGCCTTGCCCAGACTGCCCAGAATGGTGGGGCCCTCGTCCGGGGCGGATTGATAATGGTGGCGGACGGTGCCACCGACCTCCACCCCCGCCGGCACCTCCACCGCCATGGGGCCGTTATGGCGCAGGTCTCCCTCAATCGCCGCACCGGGGCGCAGTTCCAGCATGCCGGATGTCACCTCCAGATCGCCCGCCACCCGGCCCGTCACGATGACCCGGTCGCCGGTCAGATGCGCATCGCCGTCCACCCGGCCCGACAGGGTCACCTCGGTACCATTGGCGATCAGGTCACCCGCGATGTGCGCTGTGGGGCCGATGGTCAGTTCCGCCGCGTTTAGCAGGGCGTCACCCGCCACGTCGGACGTCACCGACAGGTCGAACGCTATGGCGGCCAGATCGCCCTGCACCGGACCCTTGACCGCAAGATCAAAGCCGGCCAGCAGGGCGTCGCCTGACACGGGTGCCGTGACACGAAGGTCCAGACCCGCCGCGACGACATCGCCGGTCACCGGCGCATCGACGGATATGGAACGCCCGGCCGCCACCAGATCGTCGGCGACCGGGGCGATCAGCCGTATCTCTGCACCCGTTTGCAGCTCAGCACCCGCCCATGCCGGACCACACAGGGTCAGCAACAGGGTGGCTTGGATCAGGATACGGGCAAACATCGGGACTTCCTGCCTTCCGGGGCATCGTGCGGACTGTTGATGATCGGCGGATTATCGTTACCGGCCAAGGTCCACCGGCCCCGGCCCGTCGGGGTTCCACCTTGATACAGGTCAGTTACAAGGCCGGGTGCCACCCTGTAATGCAACGCCATATGGGGTTGATCGGGGGCCGGTTCCACCGCACCCTTGGCTTTGGTGCAATGCGGGATGAGGATGCGTGATGGCTCTGTTCGATCTTTCCGGCAAGCGTGGACTGGTGGTGGGCATCGCCAATGGCGCCTCCATTGCCTATGGCTGCGCCAAGGCCTTCAGGGCGCAAGGGGCCGATCTGGCCATCACCTACCTGAACGAAAAGGCGGCGCCCCATGTGCGGCCGTTGTCGGACGAGCTGGGTGCCGCGCTGTTCCTGCCCTGCGATGTGCGAGAGCCGGGGCAGTTGGAGGCGGTGTTCGAGAAGATTGAGGCGCAATGGGGCAAGTTGGATTTCCTGCTGCATTCCATCGCCTTCGCGCCGCGTGAGGATCTTCATGCGCGGGTGGTGGATAGCAGCCGTGACGGGTTCCTGATGGCCATGGATGTGTCGGTCCATTCCTTCATCCGCATGGCCAAGCTGGCCGAACCGTTGATGAAGGATGGCGGCTGTCTGATGAATGTCAGCTTCTATGGCTCTGAAAAGGTCGTGGAGCATTACAATCTGATGGGGCCGGTGAAGGCAGCGCTGGAGGCGGTGACGCGCTATCTGGCGGCGGAGTTGGGGCCGCAGGGCATCCGGGTGCACAGCCTGTCGCCCGGCCCGCTGAAGACAAGGGCCGCCAGCGGCATCGACCGGTTCGATGAATTGCTGTCCCGCGCCGCCGAGCGGGCGCCGATACGCAATCAGGTGACTATCGAGGATGTGGGCGCCTACGCCGCCTTTCTGGCGTCGGATGCGGCGCGTGCCGTGACCGGTGGGATCGAATATATCGATGGCGGCTATTCCATCGTCGGGTAGGGGTGCCCAAACCGCGCTGGATATGCTATCAAACCGCCAGTTTCAGCCCATATATCAAAACGATACAGCAAGGCGTTCCCCATGGCCGGTCATAGCCAATTCAAGAACATCATGCATCGCAAGGGCGCGCAGGACGCCAAGCGGTCGAAGATTTTCAACAAGCTGGCGCGCGAAATCACCGTCGCCGCGAAGTCGGGCCTGCCCGACCCGGCCATGAACCCGCGCCTGCGCGCCGCCATCCAGGCGGGCCGCGCCCAGAACCTGCCCAAGGACCGTATCGACCGGGCCATCAAGATGGGCATTCCGGGCAGCGCCGATGACACCAACTATGACGAGGTGCGGTACGAGGGCTATGGCCCCGGCGGCATCGCCCTGATCGTTGAGGCGCTGACCGATAACCGCAACCGCACCGCATCGGAAGTGCGCTCCGCCTTCACCAAGCATGGTGGATCGCTGGGCGAAACCAATTCGGTGTCGTTCATGTTCAACCGCATCGGGCAGGTCACCTATCCGGCCAGCGTTGCGTCGGCGGATGATATGCTGGAAGCGGCCATCGAGGCGGGGGCCGAGGATGTGCAGTCCGACGAGCATGGCCATTCCATCATCACCGGCACCGATACGCTGGGTGAGGTACGCGATGCGCTGGAAGCCAAGTTTGGCGCGCCGGAAAGTGCCAAGCTGACCTGGACGCCGCTGAACCTGCTGCCGGTGACGGCGGAGGACACGGCCCAGACGCTGCTGAAGCTGTTGGACGTGCTGGAAGACAATGACGATGTCCAGACGGTGCTGGGCAATTTCGACATTCCGGCCGAGCTGCTGGAAAAGCTGGGCTGATGTAAAGGCGAGACCGGGGAACCATCATGCCAGGACCGACGCCTGTGCGTATCCTGGGGCTGGACCCCGGTCTTCGCCATCTGGGCTGGGGCGTCATTGACGTGGCCGGTAACCGGTTGAGTCATGTGGCCGACGGCACCATAAATACCGACAGCGGCGATGATCTGGCCAAGCGACTGCTTGAACTGCATGAGGGCATCGCCGCCGTCATCGAACAATGGCAGCCAGACGAGGCGGCGGTGGAAGAGACGCTGTCCAACGTCAACCCATCCTCCACCCTGAAACTGGGCATGGCGCGCGGCATTGCCCTGTTCAGTGCCGCCAAGGCCGGGCTTCCGGTGGAGCAGTATCTGCCCATGGCGGTCAAGAAATCCGTGGTCGGTACCGGCCATGCCGACAAGGTGCAGGTTCAGCATATGGTGAAGATGCTGCTGCCGGGCTTTCAGCGCTCCACCGCGGATGCCGCTGATGCGCTCGCCGTCGCCATCTGCCACGCCCATCACGCGCAGACGCGCCGCAAGGTGGACAACGCCATCCTGGGGATGAGACGGTAGGGGGTGTTGTTCTGTTCGTGGGGCGTAGAATTCTGTCCAACACGGAAGAAAGAGTTGTTGGTCCTTGTCGCTCAACATCAAATCTCAAGCGCTGGAACGCGACATTCGCCGCCTGGCTGAAATGACGGGCGAGACCTTGACAGAGGCACTGCATCAGGCTGTGCGCGAACGGCTGCGGGGCCTCTCAATCGAAGGGACAATCAGCGATGAACTTTCGAGAGAACAACGCTGAGAACCGTATGAAGTTGCTATTTTGTTCATATGGTATAGAATTCTTCCATCGCAGGAAGAAAGAGCCAACGGCATGGCGCTCAACATCAAATCCCCCGATACGGAACGTGACGTCCGGCAATTGGCCGAACTGACCGGTGAGAGCCTGACAGAGGCCGTGCACCAAGCTGTGCGTGAGCGACTGGAGCGCGTGGGGCGGCAGTCGCGTCGCATGGATGAGGCCCGCTGGGCGCGGGTGGAAGCGATCGTGGCGCGTGCCCAGGCCATCCCGCAGATCCATGACCTGACCGAAGATGAAATCCTCGGCTACGACGTTATCGAAGGACTGCGCGATGACAACGCGGATCGCCATTGATGCATCGGCCATCTATGCGATTCTGTGCGGGGAGGTGGATGCTTCTCTGCATCTCAGTGCCATCCGCCGGGCACGAGGGTTGCTGATGTCAGCCTTGACGGCTTTCGAATGCCGCTCTGTTTTGCTGCGTCGTTTCAACATGTCGAAGGTATGGGAATTCGACGCGTTCCTCGAAGAGACGGGAACGCAGCTACTGCCGTTTGATGATGAGCAGGCTGTGGTTGCGTTCACTGCCTATGGTCGCTTCGGTCGAGGTTCGGGCCACAAGGCTCAGCTGAATTATGGTGACTGTGCCTCTTACGCCCTCTCCCGTTCGACCAGCGCCCCCCTGTTGTTCAAGGGCAAGGATTTCATCCATACCGATATCATCGCGGCCCTGCCCCTGCTGGTGCCCGAGGCGGGAGTGAGCCAATGATCGCGAAATTGTCCGGGCTGCTGGATAGCATGGGCCTGGATTGGGCCATCATCGATGTGAACGGGGTCGGCTATCTGATCTCCGCCTCCTCCCGCACCCTGCGCCGGCTGGGCAGCACCGGCAATGCCGTGTCGGTCCATACAGAGATGTGGGTGTCGGAAGACAAGATGGCGCTGTATGGCTTCGCCGACATCAATGAGCGCGACTGGTTCCGGCTGCTGACGACTGTACAGGGGGTGGGGGCGCGGGTGGCGCTGAACATCCTGTCGGTGCTGGCGCCCGACCGTCTGACCTCCGCCATTGCCGCCCAAGACAAGACGACGCTGTGTGAGGCGGATGGGGTGGGGCCGAAACTGGCTGCCCGAATTTTGAACGAATTGAAGGATAAGGTGGCAACACTCGCCACCAGCCCGGTGGCGGCCACACAGGTTCAAAGCACGGCGGCACAACCCGCCGTCAGTACGGCAGTTGGGGATGCGGTGTCGGCGCTGGTCAATCTCGGATATAAGCGGATCGAGGCGTTCACCGCCGTGAATAAGGCCGCCCAGAGCCTTGGCGGTGAGGCCGATGTCTCTGCCCTGATCCGGGCCGGCCTGAAGGAACTGAGCCAGTGAGCCGCAAGCCCAAGCCGGAGGCGGCCCCCCCAAAACCAGAACGCATGGTGGAACAAGACCGGATCGGCGGCGACGCCAGTACCGAGAATTCTATCCGCCCCTTGTCGCTGGGCGAGTTCATCGGCCAGCGCCAAGTGCGCGAGAACCTGTCGCTGTTCATCCAGGCGGCCAAGGGTCGGGGGGAGGCGCTGGACCACGTTCTCCTGTTCGGGCCGCCGGGCCTGGGCAAGACCACGCTGGCCC
>JAEMSB010000812.1 GCA_016463045.1 Niveispirillum sp. | reverse complement strand
GGTGAAGGGGGGCGGGGGGGCGACGGTCACGTCGATCTCCGCCGTCACCTTCAATTCCCGGTGCGGTGTATGCAGCGCCGCATAGGTTACGGGATTGCCAAACCAGTCGCTGCGGCCCGTCACGACGCCCGGCCAGGGAATGATGGTCAGGGTGGAATTATGGTTGGTCTGGCGCGGATGGGCACGCGGCGCCAGATGTGCCAGCATATGGGCACTAATTACCGTGTCGCCGTAATTGTACCGTGTGACATGCGTGCATTTGTATCGCACTGGGCCACGAGCCGCCGCCATCTCTTCGCCGTCCACGGCATCATCCTTACGTCGTGCGGGCAAAGACATGGCTGAAATAGGCCTGGCTGAGCAGGTTGGAGATTTCGGGCAAAAGCCGGCCCAACCGGTCGGTCAGGTCGGCGAGGGCCGTCGGGTCGCGGGTCGGCTGCGGGTCGGCCACCATGCTGGCGGCGGTTTCCAGAAGGTCGTTGGCCAACTTGGTCGGGCTGATCTCCAGCCCCTCGGCATCAATGGGTGGTAGCTTCACCAACTGGCGTTGAACCGTCTTTATCTGAAAGGCCAGCGAGCGCGGGTGGTCATCATCGGCCAGCAGCAGCGACAGCACCGGTTCGCGCCGGATGCCGACCGGGTGCTGATCACGATACGCCGCCCCCGCCGCCGCCAGTTCCAGCAGCACCGAAAGCGACGCCACCGTGCCCGCCGTGCCGGACCCCAAGCCACAGCCATTGAAGGCCCCGACAATACCGATGGCGCGTTCCAGCCGCCGGCCCAGCACCAGGAAGCGCCAGGCGGGCCCGCGCGACATGCCGTCCAGTTCCAGCCCAATCAGGGACGCGAGAAGCCGCGACACCTCATCCAGGCGCAGTTGCATGGCCGCCGGCTCTGCCTTCAAGGGCTGGGATGCAACATCGCCCAGCACCGTCAGCACGCGGCTGAATTCCCCCGGCAGCCGGTCGCGCACGCCGGACGCGGCGCGGCGCAGCCGTTCCATGGTGGCGCGCAACCCACCGGGATTGGCGCGATCAGCCACAATCTCCAGCGCCTGGCGCATGCCGCGCACGGCATCGGCCTGCGGCAGGCCAGAAATTTCCATCGGGATCATGCCGGTAAAGCCCATCAGGCGCAGCAGGGGGACCAACTCCTCCTCCGCGCCCGGATGGGCATCATCGGTCAGGCGGCGGGCGGCGGCGCGCAGGGTTCGCACGGCGGCATCGGCCCGCTCGGCATAGCGCCCGACCCAGAAAAGATGGTCGGCGGCACGCGACGGCAGGTCGCCGGTGCGCGGGCCGGTATCGCCGCCGCCATCCGGCATCATGGCGGCAGAACCCCGGCGGCGCTGCGGCTGCCCGATGGTGGCGCCGACGATCCAGACATCCTTGGCCCCGGCCCCGGTCTGCAGGGTCACGGACGCAAAGCGTTCATCGGCAGAAATGCGGGCCAACCCGCCCGGCATGATGGTCCAGTCACCATCCGGCGTGGCGCAGGTAAAGGCGCGCAGCACCAGGGGGCGGGCCACCTTCTTGCCATCGCGCCAGACAGGGGCGGTGGAGGGAACGATCGGTTCCTGTGCCACCCAATCCTGGGGGCGGCGGCGGATGCTGGCGGCCAGTTCGGTCCGTCCGGCATGGTTCAGTTCGGGCCCGAAACTGGTGCGGTGACCCAGGCTGGAAAAGGCGGGGCGGAAGACCAACCGGTCCAGCCCTGCCAC
>JAEMSB010000811.1 GCA_016463045.1 Niveispirillum sp. | reverse complement strand
GCACGGGCGGGGCCACATCCAGCGGGGCGGACGGACCGACCGGCACGAAGCCCCCGGCATCCGTGGCCGGGGCTGGTTCCCGAAAGGCCTTCATGAACAAGGTGATGGCAACAAAGCCGGCCAGCAGCAGCAGCCACCTTATATAATTGAGTCCACCCGCCAGTTTGGCCGCGTCGGACAGCACCACATAACGCCAGCCGCCATCTTCCAGAACGCGCGCTTCCTGCCGTGCCCAGCCTTTCAGCTGTTCCCCGCCGGGCGCGCTGGTCACCATATTGCCGGCCCCGTCCAGCAGGGCGAATCCGATCCCGTCCTGGGTCAGGCGGGCCAACCGCTCCTGAACCTTGCCGATGGGAACACGGAAGACGACGACGCCTTCGACGGTGCCATGCCGCACCACGGGCCGGCCCAGCAGCATGCCATGCCCCTGATCCAGCGGCAGGGGCTGGGTCAGCACCATGACCTGTTCAGGCGTCTGTGCCTGCGGCAACCGGCCCATCACCTCCCGGAACAGCGTGCCCAACGCCGATTCCCGCTGACGCGCGGCGGCCAGATCGGCGCCGAAGGCGGCATCCTTGCGCAAGGAATAGACAACGCGCCCGAACCGGTCGATCAGGTAGAGATCGTCAAAGACGGTGGAGGCCAGAAGGTCACGGAAACTGGCATGGAATCGGTCATGCACGGCGGCGTAGGCCGTCAGCGCCGCCGGAACTTCCGATGGCGGCGCATCTCCCGGCGGATATGTCGCGCGCAGGATGGCCGCCGCCCGTTCCGGATCGGGCGAGATCTGTTGAAAGGCCGAGGCAAAGCCGTAATAGCGGCCAACCGAATAGCCGATGAAACTGGTGGAAGCGAAGGCCGAGCTTTGGCTGCGGGCATTCTGGACCAGCGTCGTCAATTCCCGTTCAACGCTGCGGTTGGCATTGTCGATCTGAATATCGACCTTGTCATCCACGGCCAGGGACAGGAAAAACAGCGCGGCCACCAGCACAGCGACAAGGGGTCCGCCAAGTTTGAGGGCCGCCTTTACATCGGGTCTGGAAAATCCCACCTTGCATGCCCCCTGGCGTCTTTACCGCGCATTGTGCTGTTCTATGGTTTCGGTGTGTTCACCAGGGACTTATAGCGCCATCCCCCGCACATGCCCGTCACCATACCGTCAATTTCGTTGATCCGGCAAGGAGGGCTTGATCGGATCGGTGGGGCGTATCAAGGCTTTGCGCGGAGCCTGGGATTTCCGCGCAACAGTCGCGACCAGGACCCCTTCCCCGGACATCACCGCAAGGCATGGCATCATGGCTTCCTCCGCCCCGTCGCGGCCCCTGGCCGTCATTTTTGGCGCCCCCGATCCGGTTCTGAACGCCGATCAGAAGGCATTCTACCGCGACGCGAACCCGCTGGGCCTGATCCTGTTCAAGCGGAATTGTGAAAGCCCCGATCAGGTGCGGCGCCTGTGCGATGATTTCCGCAATGCCGTTGGCCGCGAAGACGCCCCCATCCTGATCGATTTCGAAGGGGGCGAGCATCAGCGGATGGAACCGCCGGTCTGGCCCGCCTTCCCCGCCCCCGCTGCCTTTGGCCGCCTATATGCCAAGGATGCCTTGGCCGGCCTTCGCGCCACCCGCCTGAACGGGGCCGCCATCGGCACCCTGCTGCGTCAGCAGGGGGGGACGGTTGATTGCGCGCCGCTGGCGGATGTGCCGGTGGCAGGCGCCGATCCTGT
>JAEMSB010000810.1 GCA_016463045.1 Niveispirillum sp. | reverse complement strand
GTATGACACGCATCCGGGATTTAGAGCCACGCTGGACCGCTGTGCCGACATCCTCGCACCGCTGTTAGATCAATCACTGTTGGATATTCTATACCCGGCTGACGGGGTTCTCAGCACCATCGACCAGACGGCTCATACGCAACCGGCCTTGTTCGCACTTGAATATGCGCTGGCGACCTTGTGGCTATCGTGGGGCATTGTTCCCGCCGCCGTCATTGGCCACAGCCTGGGCGAATATGTGGCGGCCTGCATCGCCGGTGTCTTCAGCCTTGAAGACGGGTTGACGCTGGTGGCAGCGCGGGCGCGCCTGATGCAGGCCCTGCCGCAGGATGGCCTGATGGTCGCCGTTGCCGCATCAACGGCCGAGATCGAACCGTTGCTGCGCAGCCTGGCGGCCGATGTCGCCATCGCCGCAGAGAACGGGCCGCGCAGCACCGTCATTTCTGGTCGCACCACTAGCGTTGAAACGCTGATGTCGCAATTGCTGGATAAGGGGATCACCAGCCAGCGGCTCAAGACCTCGCATGCGTTCCATTCCCCGCTTATGGACCCTATCCTGGCGGAATTCCGCCAGGTTGCGGCCAAAGTCACCTACAGCGCCCCGCGAATCGACCTAATCTCCAACCTCACGGGGGAGCGGGTGGGCGAAGAAATCGCCACGCCAGACTATTGGGTTCGCCATTTGCGCCAGCCTGTGTCCTTCATGACCGGTATGCGCACGATCACCGCCCTGGGGTGCGACCGGTTTGTTGAAATTGGACCAAAGCCGACGTTGTTGGGGCTGGCTGCGGCCTGCGTGTCGTCTGACACCGCTCTATGGCTTCCCAGCCTTAGTGACCGCAAGGCCGACTGGTCGCAACTCCTGCACAGCCTGTCACAGCTTGCCGTGCGCGGACCGGTGGATTGGGTCGGCTTCGACAGTGCCTATCAGCGCGCGCGCTTGGCGCTTCCGACATATCCGTTCCAAAGGCGGCGCTATTGGCTAGACCGGCCGACAGGTTCCACCCTGCCCGCGACCCGGCCCGCATCGCCGGGCAATAGCGGGTCGCCTTTGATCGGGTCGCGGCTGCGGCTGCCGTCCCTAAAGACCGTTGTCTTCGAAAATCGTTTAGACCCAGATCGCCTGCCGCTGCTGCGCGACCATCTTATCTTTGGCGAAATGGTCGTCTCTGGTGCCTGTCTTGTGTCCATGCTGCTGGAAGCGGCGCGGTCGAATTTGGACAAAGGCTCCCTCGAGCTGCGCGACATCTATTTTGTCCAGCCCTTGATCGTGCCGTCAGGACACCCCCGACAGGTCCAGATCACTTTGACACCCGCCGGGCAGACAACGACCGTGCAGGTGATCAGCTTCACCGATGGCCAAGATGATGCGGATATGCGAACGCATGTCGAAGCTGTGCTGGCCTCGGCGGGGCGGGCAGAGCCGACGGCTGCTGTGTCCCGCGATGCCATTTGGGCCCGCTGTTCCCAGGATCTGCCCTGTCAGGCGTTTTTCGACGCGCAGGACAGCCGCCAGATCCGTCTGGGTCCCAGCTATCGCTGGGCCGAACAGATGCGCCTTGGCAATCGGGAATCTGTCTGCCGCATGCGTGTCCCCGGTGCACTGGGCGGCTTGCCATCGCAACCGTTCCATCCGGGTATGCTGGATGCGTCGTTCGGGCTGCTGTTAGCGACGGCACCCCTGGCCGCAGACGATACTTGGCTGCCGTTTAGCATTGAGGCGC
>JAEMSB010000809.1 GCA_016463045.1 Niveispirillum sp. | reverse complement strand
GATGATGATACCGCACCGCCGCCCGCCGCCGTGCTGCGTGTCACCGGGATGGAGATCAATCATAGGGCGCTGCCGCCGGCCCTGTTGCCGGAAACGGGGCGCCGCCTGTCGCTGGATGCCGCCCAGCGCAACCTGACCCTGGCCTTCTCCCTGCTGGATTACCGCGCGCCGGGCGATCTGCGCTACCGCCACCGGCTGGACGGTTTCGACCAGGGCTGGCTGGACAGCGGTACCCGCGCGCCGGGCGCCAGCTATACCAACCTGCCCGCCGGTGACTATACCTTGCGGGTGGAGGCATCGCAGGCGGGACAGGACGCGCCGCTGGCCACCTTGTCCCTACCGATCTCCATCGCGCCGCATTGGTATGAAACGCTTTGGGCACGGCTGGGACTGGGGATACTGACCATCCTGTCGGTGTTCGGCATCGTGCAGGCACGTACCGGGGCCTTGCACCGGCAGCGCAGCCGGCTGGAGGCGGAGATCGCGGACCGTACCCGTGACTTGGTGGCCGCCAATGCACGGCTGGATATGCTGGCCAGCACCGACCCGCTGACCGGTCTTCTGAACCGCCGCCGCTTCATGGAACTGGCCGCCGCCGAACAGCTCCGCGCCGGCCGGCATCAGCGACCTTTGTCGCTGCTGCTGATCGACCTGGATCATTTCAAGCGGGTGAATGACCAGCATGGGCATCGCATGGGCGATGCGGTCCTGCGCACCGCCGCGGCCATCCTGTCAGGGGCCATCCGGGGGTCCGACCTTGCCGCCCGTTTCGGGGGGGAGGAACTGGTGCTGCTGCTGCCGGAAACCGATCTGGCGGGGGCCGCCGGCATGGCCGAACGCCTGCGCCAGGCCTTTGCCGCCACCACCACCAGCCTGGATGGCAAGGATGTGCGGGTGACGGCCAGCCTGGGCGTGGCGGCCTGGCGCGGTGCGGGTGAAAGCCTGGATGCTCTGCTGCACCGCGCTGATCAAGCGCTCTATGCCGCCAAGCATGCAGGCCGTGACAAAGTGATGATCGCCGCAGGGGTGCAGCCGGACTGAATTCGCCACTGTTACCGGCACCACCGCAGCCCCCCCATGACATGGAAGCGTCATACTGGTCTGGACAGCGACCTTCCGTCCCGTCATGTTGCGGGCGCACAGTCCGGTCTACCAACCTTCCGTAAATGCGGGGCGCACCATGCTGAAGGACCTGATCGAAGGGTTCCGGGAATTTCGGCGCACGAACTTCAAACAGCAGCGTGGCCTGTTCCGCACACTGGCCTGGGCCGGCCAAAAGCCGAAGGCCGCCCTGATCACCTGCTGCGACAGCCGCGTTGACCCGACCCTGATCTTCGCGGCACAGCCGGGCGACCTTTTCGTTGTTCGAAACGTCGCCAATCTGGTTCCGCCCTATAAGCCCAATCAGGATTATCACGGCACGTCGGCAGCGCTGGAATTCGCGGTGCGTGAACTGGGCGTGCAATTGCTGGTGGTCATGGGCCACAGCCAGTGCGGCGGTGTTGCCGCCCTGCCCAAGGATCGCAGCGACCAGAAGTCTGACTTCGTCGATCACTGGATGTCGATCGCCGAGCCCGCCCTGGCCAAACTGCGCGAAGGGCAGCCGGCAGGGGCGGAAACCGACCTGCCGGAACTGGAACGCGCGGTGGTCCGGCTGTCGCTTGAGAATCTCCGCACCTTCCCCTGGATCGCGGAAGCCGAAAAGGAAGGCAGGCTGCTGTTGTG
>JAEMSB010000808.1 GCA_016463045.1 Niveispirillum sp. | reverse complement strand
CCTATCAGGGGCTGGACGAGGAATATAAGGCGCTGGTCGACAAGGTGGGGGGCGGGGATGCCGTGGCGGGGCCGGCAGCCTTCCCCTATGACGAGGTGCGCGACTATGTGCAGGCGCAGCGCAACCATTTTGAGGCGCTGGACCACGCGGCGGAGGATCTGTTCGAGGGGGGGCATTTCTCCAAGGATCGGCTGCTGGAACATCTGGCCCAGCATCTGGCCGACCGGCATGGGGTGACCATCCGGGTGTCACCGATGCTGGCCCGCCATGATGTGCTGTGGCGGTACGATCCGGACGACAAGGAACTGCTGGTTTCGGAAGGCACGCCGCGCGAAAGCCGCACCTTCTTTGCTGCGCACCAGATCGCGCTGCTGGATTTCGGGGTGGAGATTGAGCGGCTGGTGGCCGATGCCGGGCTGTCCAGCATCGAGGCACGGTCGATCCTGCGCGTGGGCCTTGCCAATTATTTCGCAGGCGCATTGATCCTTCCGTACAAGCGTTTCCTGACGGAGGCGCAACGAATG
This sequence comes from Niveispirillum sp., assembly GCA_016463045.1. Classification (GTDB taxonomy): domain Bacteria; phylum Pseudomonadota; class Alphaproteobacteria; order Azospirillales; family Azospirillaceae; genus Niveispirillum. Next base: position 1,206 of record JAEMSB010000808.1, on the reverse strand, counting down.
CGGTACGACATTGACCGGCTCTCGGCACATTTCAATGTCAGCTTCGAACAGGTCTGTCACCGCCTGTCCACCATGCAGCGGCCCGGCATGCCGGGCGTGCCCTTCTATTTCGTGAAGGTGGACATGGCGGGCAATATTGCCAAGCGGTCCAGCGCCACACGGTTCCAGTTCGCGCGGTTCGGCGGGGCCTGCCCATTATGGAATGTGCATCAGGCTTTTGCGCAGCCGGGCCGCATCCTGGTGCAGCAGGCGCGCATGCCGGATGGGGCCACCTATCTGTGCATCGCGCGCACAGTGGTGGCGAAGGGGAACTCGTATCTCTCCAGGCCGCGGGAGGCGGCGGTGGGGTTGGGGTGCGAGATCGCCTATGCCGACCAGCTGGTTTATTCCGCCGGGTTAGACCTGCGCAATGTCGATGCGGCGGTGCCGATCGGGTCCAACTGCAAGGTCTGTGACCGCGAGGATTGCCGCCACCGCGCCTTCCCCCCCATCGGCAAGGCCCTGCGCGTGGATGCACATGAAAGACGGGTGGTGCCGTATTCGGTCAGTTGAGGGTGGGACCGGTCACGAATGGCCGGCCTCTGCCCCATGCGCGGTGCGCAGGAAGGTCAGCGCTTCCACCACCAGTCGGCCCCAGAGTTCGAGGCTGGCCAATATCTGGTCACCGGTGATGCCGACGGCCAGATTGTCCATTTCCAGGACCAGGAAATCATCGCGCAGGGAGAAGCGGGCAAAGCGCTTGTGCCGGTTCCATTGGTTCAGGATGGCGGCGTCGAAACTGTCCTGGACCTGGAACATCAGGTTGAAATTGTAATCGCCGAAACGGGCGGCCTCCGGGTCCAGCTGCGCGCCGGGGCGGATATTGAAGGTCAGGCCGCCAATGGCGGAGCGCAGGACGGGGGCGCCGCTGGGCGTCAGATCCTGGGTGGCGGGCAGGCCCAGCTGTTCCAGGGCAGCTTCCAGATCCGTCAGCGTCACGCCGCGCAACAGCTTGTCCAACATCGCATCCTTCCCAGATCATCGTCGCGGGCGACCATGCATGAGGGGCGGGGTGGGTGGCAAGCCGGATCAGAAGCTGGTGCGGATGCCCGCGAAACCGGTCAGGTACAGGCCGGGGCGGCCCGGCTGTCCCGTGAAGCCCGCAACTTGGCCGTAGAAGCGCAGCACCCGCCGCCAGCGGGGGCCGGTTGTCCGCCAGGGCTGATA
>JAEMSB010000807.1 GCA_016463045.1 Niveispirillum sp. | reverse complement strand
TCCTTGGCGTTGTCGGGACGATAGCTGGGCCGGTAATCGGCGTGGAAGGCGTGGGGTGCCTCCGGATAGACATGGAAGGTGCTGCGCGAATTGACGGCGGCCAGTGCCTTCTGCATCCGCTCCACATCGGCCATCGGGATGCCGCCATCCTTGCCGCCATAAAGGCCCAGGACCGGTGCATTCATCTTCTGCACCAGATTGACCGGCACCATGGGCTGCAGCGCCGTCGGCGCACTGGTCACACGGCCATACCAGGCGACACCGGCCTTCAGCTTCGGGTTATGGGCAGCATAAAGCCAGGTGGTGCGCCCGCCCCAGCAGAAGCCGGTGATGCCCAGCCGGGCCGCATCGCCGCCATCCTTGGCGGCCCAGGAAGCGGTGGCATCCAGGTCGGCCATGACCTGTGCATCCGGCACCTTGCTGACCAGTTCGCGGATCAAGGCGCCGGTATCGGTGAAGGAGGCGGCATTGCCCTGTCGCGCGAACAGTTCGGTCGCGACCGCCAGATAACCTTCCTTGGCAAATCGGCGGCAGACATCCTTGATATGCTCATGCACGCCGAAGATTTCCTGCACTACCATCACGATGGGGAAGGGGCCGGCGCCCGCAGGCTTGGCGCGGTAAGCTGGCAGGCTGCCACCCTCCACCGGGATCGACACCTCACCCGCGATCAGTCCATCCGTCGGGGTGGTAATGGTCTGCGCAGAAACCGGCAGGGTGGACAGGGCGAAACCGCCCGCCAGCGTCGTCATGGCAAACATCCGTCGCGACAGAGTAGGGTTGATGGGGGACAACAGGCACTGGGCTTCGGCGTCAACGCGGTCCATGGGGTTTCTCTCCCGTATCTATCCCGGCACTGGTCGCCCAAGATAGGGCAAGACAGCGGGGGCGCAACCCTTTGCGGGCCGGTCCTTACGATTTCGCGCGTGTTTTCAATGCCCCTTGCAGCCACAGCCCCTTGCAGCCACAGCCCCTTGCGCGCATCCTGTGCCCCGTGATCAATCCGGGGCCAACAGCAATGTCCAGCGACGCGAAAGCCGAACTGCTGCGCCAGATCCGCACCATCCGGCGGCGCATCGATCCCGATGTTCTGGCCCGCGCCCAGAAGGCCGCCGAGGCGGCGGAGGCAGCGCGCACCCTGCCGCCCGATCAAGTGCCCTATGACAAGGATGCGGCGCGCGATGTCGTGGCCAGTTTCCTGCAGTCGCGCAATGATGGCGGGCGTTTTGCCATGGCCCTGATGGAAAACCTGAAAAAGCCGGAAGCCGCCGCCAAAGCCTATACCGACCCGCGCCATATGGTCAGACCGGGCGGCAAGCGGGTTTAATCCCCCGCCTTCGCCGGCGCTTCCCACAACTCGATCTTCAATCCCCAGGGATCAATCAGCCAGGCGAAGCGGCCGTTGGGGTCGCTATCGTCGCGGCCCAGCGGTTCCACCCCCGCCGCCAATGCCTTTTCCAGCACCCCGTCCAGATCATCGACGATCAGGTTCACCATGAAGGGCAGGGGGCTGGGATCGAAATAGCTGCTGGTCGCTTTGAACCCGCTGAGCAGGGTGAAGCCCCGGTCGGGATGGGGAAACATGGCCCCAAAATCACCCCAGTCGATTCCCAGCACCCTTCGGTACCAATCGCCCATGGCTGCCGGGTCGGATGCTTTGATAAACAGACCACCAATCCCCAAAACCGCCGCCATTGCGCTCTCCATCGCTGACGTCATGCCTCTTGAGG
>JAEMSB010000282.1 GCA_016463045.1 Niveispirillum sp. | reverse complement strand
TCATCCGCCTGCGCCGCCGCGCCGCCGTGCGGCTGGCCATGGATAGCTGGCTGTTGCGGCGGACGGGGCCGGTGGGCCGGCTGATCCGCGATGCGGAGGTGGCGGTCTATACCCGCACATTGGCGGCCCTGCTGACCGGGGGCGTACCGCTGGCCGACGCGCTGGGCACCGCTGGGGCCTGCCTGTCCAACAGCGCCCTGGCCCAGGCCGCCGCCCGCACCCGCGACCGCGTGCGCGGCGGCGTGCCGCTGAGCCGCTCCATGGCCGCCGAACCCCTGTTCCCGCCGCGCCTGACCAGGCTGATGGCGCTCGCCGAACAGACAGCAGCCCTGCCGCGCGCCCTGTCCGACCTGGCCCTGCTGCTGGAGCGCGAACGAACCACGGCGTTAGAGCGGTTCCTGGCCCTGCTGGTGCCGGGCCTGACGCTGGTGCTGGGCGGCCTGATCGGCGTGATCTTCGCAGCGCTGATCTCGGGGATTATGAGTATTAATGATATTGCGGTGTGAGGGGGGGCAGTAGTAAGAGGCTGAATTCCAGGCTAACTCGAACTCTGTCGCACAACATTCGTTGGGAAACCAGGTTGGTAGGCCTTCAAGCTCGGGCGCCACTATCAGTTGGCCTTCTGGTGCGGAAAGTAATTTCCTCACATTTCGCGTAATAAATTTACAATCCTCCTGTACATTTTATGTCAATTTTTTAAGTTGTTCATTCGTGATATACAGAAAAATATTTGGCATCTGGTAATAATAACATTTTTATTGCGGAATGACTTCAAAATATATTTGTCCAGAAACCAGAAGGACGCCATTTTGTATCCCCCGCTGACGGAGAAGGGCAAGTTGAGCCTCTAACGATGGCTCACGTGCTAAGGTTCGAGGACTTGGTTCATCCGCTACGCCCATATCAAATGAGGAGCAAAAGGGCGCAAACAAGGTTAAAGAAAAATGGTAGTGACCAACTGATTCAAGCTCATAGTATTTACTCAAATTAAAGTATAACACCTCTGTAAATCCAGGTGGAATAACAACATATTCTCGAGGTGGTCCATCATATTCACGTATTACCCCCCTGTAATTCACGGCAAATTTATCTTTATTAAAAACATCGAAATTTTTTGCGTCCCGACTCCAGTAACGTGATGCAATGCATATTGCCATTTTGTGGTTATTTTTGAATTTAAAGGCCGCAGAAATTTCTTTCGAAGTTTCCCTTTTTATTTCGACTTCAATAGGGATTTTTTGAACGTCGGCTTCTGCAAAAGAGTTGGGTGTCAATGAGAGGAAAGCTCCTACGGTGATCGCAATGCTTCTCTTGATCCACATTCTAACACCCATTGATCCGAACGACGTTGCAAGCAACACTCGCCGCATTATTTGCGCGCAGATCGCCGGCAAGCCACTTGAAATCACCGGTCCCGACTTGAGCGTGATCCTCAGTACCCGCAAAGTGGGTTGCTTCGTGTACCAGAGTATGCTGCTGCCGGGTTTCAAGTGAGTTGCCCTTGCCCGCGTTATCCATGAACGGTGGTCTAATCCCAATCGTTCCAAACGGCCACACTGTGCTTCCATCTGTATTGCCATTGGGAGAAGTTGCTGCAAATGCTCGTTCGTCACCCTTGCTTGGCGCACTCTGGTATCTGTAGGTTGAGTTGTTTGGGTCTAGAACTACCAAGGCCTTATCGAGTATACGGAGTTCCTTGTTCAAATTACGTTGTTGTTCTTGCAGTCCCTTCTTTCCTGCTTCGTTTGCAGAAGCCAACTGGTCCTTGTTCTCCGTCAGCAGGTTTTCGATGACCGCGCGCCGCGCCATGATAGCCTTCCTTGCCTCCTCCTCCATCGCGCGAACATGATTGCAGTCAAGCCCGGATCTGTCGTCACAGATGGCGAGGCCGCTTGAGTCCTTGAAGTTGACTGGGTCATTTCCGGCATAGGCGTAAATGTTCATTCCATCCTTATACCCAATTGGATCGGTCTGCATGAACCGCCCGAGCGTCGGAGAGTAGGCACGGGCTTTGTAGTGATAGACTCCTACGTCGCCCAGCCAAATCTGGCCTGTATACTGGTAAAGTCCGATATTCCCCGAAGCCGGCATACCATAAGCATCATATCGGTTTATATTGACCACGGCACCGGTACTGTCCGCCAGTCCCGTGATCGAACCACGTTCGTCTGTTAGAAGCCAGCGGCGGTTCGAAAGGCTGGAACCTTCGTACCAGACCAGCGGCTCGTCTGTTCCCAGGCCCGGAACATAACGCCGCTTGAGATTGTTCGATCCGTCATACTCGCCAATGACATCTGTGCCATCATAAAGGAACTTCGACGTCACTCCTGCCTTGGACACCTGCGACAGCCGGCTCTGCGGGTCATAAGTCAGTAACGCACCGTTGCCCGAGGTCAGCCGGTTCAGGCTATCATACGTGAATCCAACCGCCCCGTCGTTTGTCAGATTACCACGCCCGTCATAGCTGATGCTGCTCGACCCGGCGGTCGTCACTTGGTTCAGGCCATTGACCGTGTAGCCCATCGAACGCGGTACCGGTGCCGGACGCATGTAGCTGTCATTGTTGGCGTTCAGTTCTATAATTTGGCTTGCGGGGTTGTAGGTTGCCGCCACCGCTAGATCGGCCGCTGTACCAGCGAGATCGTGACTGAAACTCGAAAGTCGCCCGGCTCCGTCATAGCCCCAGGTACTGATCACACCGTTCCCGCGGGTCAGCTTGGTGCGGCGGCCCAGATCATCATATTCCATGAAGACTAGCCGCCCGGCCCCGGTAGTCGCCCCGTTCTCCCGGACCTCCGTCAGACTGGTGGTATTATAAACATAATCCACATAGAGATCTGGTACACCCGCAATGGCTGGCCAAGTCAGCCTCGTGCGGCGGCCAACAGCGTCGTAGGTAGCGCTGACCGTACCCAGAGAGCCGCTTTCGGAAATCTTCCGGCCCAGTGCGTCATAGCCAAAAGTTTGTGTCTGCCCATTGCTGACCGATTGTATCACCCGACCAGGATTGTCGTAGGTCTGGGTCAGGTCCTCTGCCGTGCCGGGGGCATCGCGTGTGGTCTGCCGATTCAGTGCATCGAACACAGAATTAATGGTCTGCCCGTCGCGCAAGCGCTTGGAAGTGACATTCGACGTGGCGTCGTAGCCATATTCTTCATAGTCACTGGAAGAACTGCCGCCACCGCCCGGGAGCGGGTAGCGCAGGCGTTTCACACGGTCGAAGCCATCATATTCCGTCGTGCTGACATTACCCTTAGCATCCGACTGCGTCTGCACCTGGCCATTCGCCGTGTAAGTGATGCTCTCGCTTTGCGCCAGTGGCGTGCCAAAGGCGCGCTGGATTTGCGTCACGCGGCTGACAGCATCATAGGTCAGTTTGGTGATCCGATCGGGCCCCGCTTCGGTGGTCGTAATGGCGCTGCAGGCCGAGCCAGCCGCTATAGCGGACGGGTTGGCGACAAGGCGCACGGCGGTGCAATCGACACGTCCCAAAGCGTCGTAGTTCTTATCCGTCACGCCAAAGGTGGTGGCGGTATTGGATATGGCACTGCGGATCTCCCGCCACTGGCTGTCATAGGTGGTGGTCACCTTGCGCAGACTGACGAAATTGGCCCAGTCAGCGTCGCTTGTGCCGGTCACCGTGCCGTCTTCTACCGTCGCAGGCAGACCGGCGGCATTATAGACGGTCCGCACCGCCTTGTATTTCCAGGGCGCCACGCCATCGGCATCGGGATAGATGACCCCGACCCGCCGGCGCACGGCGTCATAACGATAGCGTACCGTGTCAGCCGTGCCCGCCAAGGGGCCATCTTCCGACAGGACATTGCCGAAATCGTCATATGTCGTGGTGGTGGTCGCAGAAACGGAACCATCGCCGGCCGCCACGGTCACGGCGGTACGCAGCAGATTATTAGCAACCCCCGGCGAGCCGTAGGTATAGGTGGTTCGGGTTTCATCCGCCGTGTTGGCGCAGCTCGACTGTGTGGCACAGGTCGATACGCTGGTCAGACGCCAGATGGCCTGCGGCCCCTGTACGGGGCTGCCACCGGCGCTGGTCTTGTACCAGGGGTAGAGTGCCGTATAGGTGTAGCGGGTCTGCGGTCGCACCCCGTTGGGCTTGGCCGGGAGCGTGACGGTCAGCACGCCGCCATGGGTCGGGTCATAGGTAAAATCGGTCTGGTTGCCGCGCGCGTCACGAATCCAGTTGGGCTTGTTGCAGGTTTTGGGATTGGTGCAGTCGGCGTCATAGCCGGCGGTCACGACAATATCGGCCAGGCCTGAACCCGGCTTGGCCACTTGCCGAACCTCGGTGAGGTTGCCACGGGGATCATAGAGATATTTGCGCAGGTTGCCCTCTGGGCTCTGTTCCTGCGACACGCTGCGGCCAAAACCGAAATGCTCAAGATTTGTCGTCTGGTTCAGGGCATTCGTGAACTGGAAAGGCTTGCCGTAATCCTTCAGCGACTTAATGTAGTTGGTATTGTTCAGCGGGTCCTTCGCTTGCAGATGCAGCTCCCGGTATGGCTGCGAGCCACCAAGATTAGGACTGCTCCACGTATATGTCCAGGTCGAGCCGGCGCGTGTGTATGTGAGCACGCGTCCCATATTGGAGATCGCGGCATCGTTGGAAGTACCGTACGTTACGGTCTCCGTGACACCGCCCGGGCGCTGGATGGACGCGGTTTGATTGAGATATCTTGGTGTCGTGACGGTGGTTTGTCCCACTGCATTCGTGTAGGTGGTCTGAAGGGTCAGACCGTTCACGCTCAGATCGACATAGGGCCAAGCCTTCGTGAGGCCGCTGGCCGTTGTCGCTGTTGGCGCTACATAATCAATCGCCAGATTGATAGCCGTCCAGCGTAGCGGAGAGCGGCCATAATGAATCATGTAACCGAGATTGCTAACCACTGATTGTAGCGTGAAGGTGCCCGGCACCCGCGTATAGGTCAGCTTCTCGCCGTCCGGCTTGGTCAGGCTGGTGATGTAGAAACGGTCCGTGCCCTGTCCAGGCAGCAGCGCGAACTGCATCAGGGTGCCATTCTCATCCGTATAGGTGGCACCGTTAACGCTGCTGCCACTGAAGCTGCCGCGACCAGCGATCAGCGAGCATGGGGGCTGATCGTTTGTACAGGTGAAGCGGGCCGAGCTGCGGCCCAGTGACACCGTATATTCCATGACGCTGGGCGCAAGCAGGCGGCGGTCCGCCCAGCCCCAGAGGTTATCTTGACCGGTCACCAGCGGATCTACAACCGCCAGATCCATACCGCTGTCGGCTGTGCCGATCGAGATCAGCGGCGCCCTGGGTGTGAAGGTCCCAGAGGCCAGGTCGACCCCATTGCTATCCAATGTCGTGAAAATGGGGGGCGGCAGCCTCGTCGGGTCTTCTTCAGCGGGCCCGGCCAACGCAGAGAAAGAAGTATAAGTAGTAGCCAAAACTATTAACGAAATCTTTGTGATATTTGACATAATAAATACTCCTTTAGTGCAACATACATACAAAAGAAATCTATCGAAGAACCTGAATTGTTAAATATCAAATATGCAGTGCAACGTATAATTATGCTGCACTGCATAAAAAATACTGTAACAATCCGTCATTGACAGATTTCGGCGACACGCTCTCACAGATAATTACATGTTGCAAGGGAATCTGTGCGATGCTAAATCGGATACAGACATGTTAGTCATAGTCTAAGGAACTTTGAAAATGGGTGCTCGGGTTAGCAGGCGCATTTTTTTTGCGGGCGCACTTTTGCCGTTGGTGCCAACCGCGGCTCTCGCCGGCAAAACCAATTTTCGCTACGACGCGCTGGGTCGCGTGACAGCCGCGCTCTACCCCGACGCGGCGCTGACGGTTTACGAATATGACGCCGCCGGCAACCGCACGACCCTGAAGAACCCCTATGTCGGGCCGTCGATCACCACCGACTGCTTTGATGCGCAATACTATCTGCGTGCCTATCCCGACATTGCGGTGGCTGGCGTCGATCCCTATAGCCATTACATGAGCTATGGGCGGTATGAGGGGCGGAACCCCAATTCGTTCTTCAGCACATCTGGCTATCTGGCAGCCTATCCTGATATCGCGGCGGCTGGCGTCAATCCGCTGACCCATTATTGCAATAATGGCTGGGTGGAACGGCGTGACCCGTCCTTGCAGTTCGATACCAAGCTGTATCTGGACAATAATCTCGACGTGAAGAACGCCAATATGAATCCGCTGCTCCATTACCTGCAGAACGGATATGCTGAGGGCCGCAGCCCGCAGGGTGACGGTGCTTTCCGTCCCACCTGACCGGGGCCATCTCGACCCTCTGAGATATAGGGGCGGGGCGTTTGGTCTTGCGCGCGGCTGGTTTTCAGCGGGGAGGGGCAGTATAG
>JAEMSB010000806.1 GCA_016463045.1 Niveispirillum sp. | reverse complement strand
CCCATGCCCACCGCCCCGATCCCGGCGGCCAGCCCTGTCGCGCAATTTGTCGCCGACGGGGTGGTCAGCCGTTTTGCCTTCACCTTCCCGATTTACGCTCCCTCCGACCTGTCGCTCTATCTGGACGCCGCCCCCTGGACCAGCGGTTACACGCTGGAAGGGCTGGGGGATCCGGCGGGTGGGGCGGTGCAGATGGATGCGGCACCGCCCGCAGGATCCCTGGTCACCATTGAGCGCCGGATCGTGCTGGACCGGCAGGCGGATTTCCTGGAAAGCGGGCCGCTGGCGGCCCGTAGCCTGAATGAACAGCTGAACCGCCTGACATCCATGGTGCAGCAACTGGCCGCCGATCAGGCCCGCATGCTGCGCGCCGCCCCCACCGACCTGCCCGCCTCTTCCCTGCTGCCCGACCGGGCCGTGCGGGCAGGGGCGGCACTGGGCTTTGATGCGTCGGGCAATCCCATGGCGCTGCCGCTGGAAAGCCTGCCCACCGCCGGCACCATTGCCGCCCACGGGGCCGGGGCCGTCACCCGCGCCGTGGCGGACAAGCTGCGCGATGTCGTGACGGTGCGGGATTTCGGGGCCGTTGGCGATGGGGTGACGGATGATACCGGCGCCATCCTGGCCGCGCTCGCCGCCCACCGTTCGGTCTTCCTGCCCGCCGGCACCTACCGCACCAGCGCGCCCATCGTCCTGTCCTATGGCCAGACGCTCTATGGGGAGGGGGAGGGCAGTGTCATCCAGGCCCGCGCCGCCGCCTACGACCCCGTCAACCTGCCCACATATCCCAGCGGTTTCAACGCGGTGGAGATGGTGGATGGCTATGCCGCACTCCGCGACCTGCGCATTGTCGGCGGGGCGACGGGGGTGAAGCTTTATGGACGCGATGGGCCGTGTGTTAAGAATGTCTTGGAGAATCTGTCCATCTGGGACAGCATCAACGGCATCGTCCTCGACGGCTATCACGATACCAACCGGCCCTGTTACTGGAACCATGTGGCCCGCATCCTGATTGCGCGGCCCCAGGCGCAGGGCGTGTTGTTGACCGTCGAAGGCGATGGCGACACGCCCAATGCCAACAAGTTCCAGGATGTGCGTGTCTATTCCCTGGCCGCCCCCATCAGCGGCTGTGGCTTCTTCATTTCCGCCGGGCGCTTCAACAACAGCTTCACCGATTGCGAGGCCAATCTGCATCCGGGCGGCCAGGCCTGTCTGCGGCTGGGTGCGGCCACGGATCAGAACCTGATCGTGAATTTTTACGCCGAAAGCCTGGGTGCCCTGCCCGGCATCCGCATCGATAACGGATCGCAGAATACCAGCATCGTCAACCTGTTCAGCGCCACCGGCGGGCAGCCGATCTGGGACACCTCCTCATCCCGCGCCTACACCGCCATCAATGCCGGCTACCCGCTGCGCAACCTGTTGAAGGAAACCCATGTCACCGACCTGCGGGTGGAGGGGTTCAGCGTCGATACCAACTATGTCGAGCCGGTCAGCGGCGGGCTGGTCGATGCCGACCTTTCCTCCACCACGCATCTGGTGTCGGCCTTTGGCGGGGCGGTGGAATTCCGCCTGCCCAAGGCCGATACGGCCAATGGCCGCATCCTGACCATCAAGAAGACTGACAGTTCCGCCAACCCGGTAACCGTCACCGAACTGGGCGGGCCGGGGCCGGACGGGCGGCCTGTTCTGCTGTGCAGCCGTTATGACCATGTCAGCGTCGTGTCCAACGG
>JAEMSB010000007.1 GCA_016463045.1 Niveispirillum sp. | reverse complement strand
GGATTTCCGATGCGCATCGCCGTCATCGGCACCGGCTATGTCGGTCTGGTCTCTGGTGCCTGTTTTTCCGAATTCGGGGTGGAGACGATCTGCGTCGACAAGGATCAGGGCAAGATCGACCGGCTGCTGAAGGGGGAGATCCCGATCTATGAGCCGGGGCTGGACGCGCTGGTGGAGAAGAACGCCAAGGCCGGTCGCCTGTCGTTTACCACCGACCTGCCCGCCGCCGTGGCTGGGGCCGATGCGGTGTTCATTGCCGTGGGCACCCCCTCACGCCGCGGCGATGGCCATGCCGACCTGTCCTATGTCTATGCGGCGGCGGCGGAGATTGCGTCGGCGCTCGACCCCGATGATTACACGGTGATCGTGACCAAGAGCACGGTGCCGGTGGGCACGGGGCGCGAGGTGGCGCGCATCATCCGCAAGACCCGGCCTGAGGCGGATTTCGACGTGGCGTCCAACCCGGAATTCCTGCGCGAAGGCTCGGCCATCGAGGATTTCATGCGTCCCGACCGCGTGGTGATCGGCACCGACAGCGACCGGGCGCGGCAGGTGATGCGGGCGCTGTACCGCCCGCTGTTCCTGATCGAGACGCCGATGGTCTTCACCAGCCTGGAGACGTCGGAACTGATCAAATACGCCGCCAACACCTTCCTGGCGGCCAAGATTACCTTCATCAACGAGGTGGCCGACCTGTGTGAGAAGGTGGGCGCCGATGTGCATGATGTGGCCAAGGGCATCGGCCTGGATAACCGCATCGGGAAGAAGTTCCTGCATCCCGGCCCCGGCTATGGCGGCTCCTGCTTCCCCAAGGACACGCTGGCCCTGGTGAAGACGGCGCAGGATTATGGCAGCCCGCTGCGCATCATCGAAACCGTTGTGGACATCAACGATAAGCGCAAGAAGGCTATGGCGGACCGCGTCATCGCCGCCTGCGGCGGGTCGGTGGCGGGTAAACGCATCGGTGTGCTGGGCGTCACCTTCAAGCCGAATACCGACGACATGCGCGACGCCCCGTCGCTGGACATCGTACCGGCCCTGCAAGAGGCCGGCGCCATCATCGCTGCCTATGATCCTGCCGGCCGGCACGAGGCAGAGAAGATGCTGCCCGGCGTGGAATGGGCGGACGATGCCTATGGCGCGCTGAACGGGGCCGATTGCGCCCTGGTCCTGACGGAATGGAACGAATTCCGCATGCTGAACCTGTCCCGCATCTGCAAGGCGATGAAGGCACCGATCCTGGTCGACCTGCGCAACATCTTCAATCCCGAGGATGCGGAAATGGCCGGCTTCGCCTATCACTGCGTCGGCCGGCCCGGGCGGGCGGGACGGAAGCGTTGAGACCATGAACGATCTCCGGCGTCCGGCAGCTTTTCTGGGTCGAGACGGTGTTCTGAACCTAGATACTAAACATGCTCATCGACCGGAGTAGATTGTCTGGTTACCCAATGTTTCATCTGCGATCCGTCATCTCAATGACGCTGGCTATTGGGTGTTCGTTGTCAGCAATCAGGTAGGTATCGCCCACGGTTACTATGATAAAGCCACGGTTCAGGCATTGTATGCCTGGGTGGGAGAGCAGTTGCGTCAACAAGGGTCCCGGATTAACGAATGGCGCTTTTGTCCGCATCACCCTGAGGGGGACTGTCAAAGCATATTGTTGTGTCTGCGAGTGCCAGAAGGCTAGTCCTGGCATGATTCTGGACTTGATCCGGACTTAACGTGTTGATGTAGGGTACAGCTTTATGATGGAGAAGCAGGACCGGGCCATCTGCAATATCCCGTAACAGGACATGTGCAGGAACTGCCCGTCGATCATTAGAACAGAGTTTTTGACTGGAACAGTGAACCCCATCTAGTACATGTCAAACTTCATGGGGCCTTCAAGCCCCGTTCCAGCCGGCGATCACATCCACGACAACCCGCACCGACGCCAGTGGCATCTGCGGCCAGAAAGGCAGGCTCAGCACATCGGATGCCATGGCTTCCGCAATGGGGAAGGTTCCTTCCCCCAGGTCGAGCGAAGCATAGGCTGGCTGCCGATGGGGGGCACAGGGGTAATGCGCCAGGGTCTGAATGCCCTGCCCCTTCAGATGACGGGCGAGCCCCTCACGCGAACCGCGCACCCGGACCACGTACAGATGCCAGACGCTTTCCATTCCCGGATGCACTAGGGGTACCGCAACCGAGGGGCAATCGGCCAGCAGGCGGGTATATTCCGCCGCCAGCGCCTGGCGCTGCCGGTTCCAGGCCGGCAGCCGGGGCAGTTTGACCCGCAGGATGGCGGCCTGCATTTCGTCCAGGCGCGAATTCGTGCCCAGGATCTCATGCTGGTATTTGATGGTGGAGCCATAGTTGCGCAGCAGGCGCAGGCGATGGGCCAGTTGATCATCATTGGTCACGACAGCACCGCCATCGCCCAGGGCGCCCAGATTCTTGGTCGGATAGAAACTGAAGGCCGACAGGGTCCCCATGCCCCCGACAGGCCGCCCCGCGACCGTGGCGCCATGCGCCTGCGCCGCATCCTCCAGTACTGCCAGCCCATGACGGGCGGCGATGGCGTTGATGGCCACCATATCCGCCGGCTGACCGTAAAGATGGACAGGGATGATGCAGCGGGTGCGCGACGTGATGGCCGCCTCGATCCTGGCCGGATCGATATTGAAACTGGCCGGATCGGGCTCCACCCCCACAGGGATGGCACCGGCGGCGGAAACCGCCAGCCAGGTCGCCACGAATGTATGGCTGGGCACGATCACCTCGTCCCCGCTGCCGATCCCCAGCGCCTTCAGGCCAAGGGTCAGGGCTGCCAGCCCGTCGGAGACCCCGATGCAATGGCGCACACCACAATAGGCGGCGAACTCTGCCTCGAACGCCTCCAGCTGCGGACCCAGGATATAATGGCTCGCATCCAGCACAGCCGCCATGGCGGCGTCCAGTTCTGACCGGATTTCCGCATGAGCCGAGGTCAGATCATAAAAAGGAATGCTCATTCAGGTCGTTCGCCAGTTGCCTTGAAAAGAAACTCATCAAAATCGCGGATATAATCCGCCTCGTCATAATGACGGGAGGCCAGCACCAGACAGCAGGCCCCGGACGAGAAATTATGCAGTTCCCGCCAGACCATGTTGCGCATGTAAAGGCCATAATAGGACCGGTTGAGCGTCACGGTCTGCTGGCGCCTGCCATCGTTCAGATGGATGTCGAAACTGCCGCTGACGGCAATCACGACCTGATGCAGCTCCTTGTGGGCATGGCCACCGCGGTGCGCACCGCCAGGCACATCATAGAGATAATAGACGCGGTTAATATCGAATGGGATCGTGCGGCTGCCTTCGATGAAGGTCAGGTTACCACGCCGATCACTGACGATCGGGAAATGTACAAGCTCCCATGACCCTGACATTTCTTATCTCCGCACGTTGCGCGACGTGCACAGTAATCGGTGCAGTTTTCTTCGCGTCAGGAGATCATACCGGCTCTGAGACAGCCATGCCAGGAACTCAATCCCGGCCAGTGCTAAAGGGAAGTGTCCTTGCAAGCCTGGACTTCAGGTCAGGCCTGAGTCGATGACAATCGACACCCATACGCCTTTCACTGTTCTCTCCAGCTCGCCAAAGCTCGTTGCGCCACATCCACGGCCATTTCGTAATAATCCTGGGAAACGGCGCGGGCGCCAAAGCCCTCCTTGAACTCAATCAGGCCGACATTCAGATACCGGCCCTGCCGTTCATTGGAATTGCCGAAATCGAACCAGTGCCTGCCGGCAAAAACACTGCCGAACAGCTCCGTGAACAGCAGGTCCAGTGCGCCGTTGCGCATTCCATCATCGCTGGCCGCGATATACTGAGCATGCAAGACGGGGCCGGTGTCATAGATCACGGTACCGGCCAGCATCTCGCCGGCGGGACCCTGTGCCGTATAAAGGCGGATCTGTTCGGGAAAACGCCTGGCCAGCATCGTCATCTCCCCGACGCTGTGCACAGGCCGCAGATCATAGCGGTCGGACAGCCGGCTCTCCAGCAGGTGCCAGAAGCCAGCCCAATCCGTTGACGGACCGGCGCGCAGGCCGGCATTGGCGGCTTTACGGCCCCCCCGCCGGCGGCGTTCCTGGAACGGCGGATGATCGCCCAGGTCCAGCACGCTCAACACATCACGCCGGACCAGGGCCGCGCCAGCCCGGAACAGGGCATAACGGTCTTCGTCAGCGGGGTGGCGGTGATAGATGGTGGGCATGCTTTTGTAATGCCAGGACCGGATGCCGGCGGCCGCCATCCAGCCCAGACAGGCCGCAAAACAATCCAGCATCAGCGGCGTCGTCATGGTGGAACCCACGATCATCCCGCCATAGCTGAGCCCGGCATGAGAGACCAGTTGCCCTTCACGCCGGTTGGCCGGCAGCAGAGCCACGATTTCCGCCCCCCGCCGCACCACCAGCGAACAATCCTGGAACCGGTCGGCGTGATAATCCATGTAGCCGCGGTCGAACTGGAACGTGCCGTTACGGCTGGCCGCCACAAACCTGTCCCATTCCGGTGTCAGGCCGGGATGGAACGGCTGAACATCAAGCGGAGAGTTCAACAGCTCACTCCTGATCCAGGATGGCGACACCGAAACCCGATGCCCCGTGGGAATTGCCGTTGTAAAACAGATAGCGATGGCCGCCGGCATCAACGACGCAGGGATAGCAGACCATCTCCTGATCCCAGCCGCTGTCAGAACGGGGCAGAATCATTCGATTGTCCTGGCGTGTCCAGGTCAGTCCATCGGGGCTTTCTGCATAGCCCAAACGATAGGGTTCGGTCCGGGAACGGATCGAGTACCACATCTTGTAAAGGCCATTCTCACGGATAACCCACGGGCGGCCAAAACCGAATTCGGATGGATCGGCGAATTCGATCGCTTGCGTGCTTTCCCCGGTCCAAGTCAGTCCGTCGTCGGAACGGGTCGTGCGGATGATATATTCAGGATACTGTTTTCCGCCGACATGCGTCCAGTGATGGGCGGAAACATACCAGCAGCGGTAGCCGCCATCATCCTCACGCACGATGGTGGTCGCCGACCGGATGAAGGGCTCGCTGTCGGTCCGGTCCAGAACCGGCGTGCGGCTCAGACGGCGGAACACGCCATCCGGCCCGCGTAGGGCCGAACCGGCGAACAGCATGTAAGGCACACGTTCGCACCGCTGCCAGCCGATATAATACATCACCGTCCCAAGGCTGGTTTCCACCAGGGCCGAGGGGTTGACGCCGCTATCATCGAAACAGCCCAGTTCACCGATATCCAGAACGGGATCGGGATGGTCATAAAGGATGCGTGTCGGGTCGCGGGCATCCAGTTCCAGATAGCCGATACGGCCATTATAGCCACTGTCGACGGCGGCGTAATAGACGCGCAGGCGGTCATCCCCAACCGCTTCGGCGGTCGGGATGATGGCATAGGACTTGGCCCAGTCCCGGCTGCCATCGGGAACGAAGACCCGTCCCAGCTTTCGCCACTTCATGTTGTTGCCCGCACCTTGAAGAAACGCAGCGCCGATACTTTCGACGGCTCCCCGCCTGTGGCCGGATACAGCGCGCCAGGACTGGTATCGGTCATCAGGGTGACGCCAGGTCCGCACCAGTTATCTTCCGCCACCACCACATTGTTGGCCAATGTGGCGTTGACGCCCAGAAAGCTGTTGGCGCCGATCCGGCAATAGCCAGAAATCACAACATGGGAAGACAGGAAAACATTGTCGCCGATCGTGGAATGATGCCCGACATGGTTGCCGGACCACATGACCACATTGTCCCCCACCGTCACGAAGGGCTGAACGACATTATTCTCCATGATGAAACAATGTTCGCCCAGCCTGACATTGCGCCAGACAAAGGCCCGGCTGCTGACATAGCTGGCTGGGCGGTAACCCATGGCCTTGACCTTGTCCAGCAGCCGCCGCCGCAGGCGGTTCAGCTGACCATAGGTGATGGCCACGAACGCATCATGCCCGGCCGGATCGTAAAGCTCAGGCAGATTTTCCAGCGCCACGACGGGCAGGTCCAGCAGGGTGTCGCGGTTCAGGAAAGCCTGTTCCACGGCGAAGGCGACCGGCTGATAGGAGGAATCATGGCTGAAATATTCGAAGGCCACCTCGGCGAAGGCGCTGTCTCCCACAATGATGAGTGGCCGCTTTTCAGCACTGATAGCCATCACGGCCTCCGGATCAGGATGTCTTCACGGCGGTTGGCCATCGGCAGCTCATCAGGCTGCGGCAGGATGAAGGCATCGAACCCGGCGGTGCGTGCCCGGTCGACAAGGCCGAGCACGATCGCATCTGTGATACGGCCATGCTCAATCTGATTGATCTTCACCTCGGGAAGGCCATCGGTGCGCAGATAGGCCTGATGATAGGCGATGCCGGCATCGCTGGACAGGAAGCGGTGACGCTTGGACACATTGGGAACGTCGCCCAGCAGCAGATAGCCGCCCGGCCGCAGAAGGGCCATCAGGGCGTCCAGAAAAACGAAGGGATTGGCTTCAAGGAACACGTGCTGGAGCACGCTGTAGACGATGATGCCATCCACGCCGTCGGCCACATGCGGGGTCAGATCCGGACAGGCATCCGGAAACCGCCCGCAGACCTTGGCGATACCCTGGCCGTCCGGCAGCATGTCCAGCATTTCTTGCGCGTCCAGCAAGATCAGCTCATGCCCCTGTTTCAGGCAATGGTTGATCAGCAGCTGCGGCAGTTCCGAACATCCAGGCCCGACATCCAGAATCCGCTGGCCGGGCTTGTGCAGCACCCGCATCTTGGAAAGGATATCGGCGAAGATCGCGGCTTCATGCCCCTCCCGGAAACCCTTGGGGAACCCGATCTTTTCATACATGTTCAGCGACGGGTCGGTCGCCATTCTGCGGAAATCATCAAAACGCAGGCCAGCGAACCGAGCAGCCTCTCTGTTGCCGTCAACGCTGTCGGGGCCTTTGCTCATAACCGTGTACGCTCCGAATGAAATGGCAAGCTGTCGGACGCGGAGAGCCTGAAACCAATCTGCACCCGGCAGTTGTTGGTCCGTCAGTGGCCCAATTTACGCTGCAGGTGTTCCTGGCGCCACTGAATTACCGAATCCGCCGTCTGCCAACGGTAGCCACGCAGGCCCGACAGGAACGGATCGTCAGCGAAACGACCGTTCATCATGAGGGAGCAATTGATCTGCTGCTGGATCAGCGGCACCGTGTGCAGGTTGTTGATGGCCCAGTCCCGTCCACCTTCCTGGTTCAGAATGCGCTCGCCTTGCGGGCGCAAGGGGACTTATACCAATCCCCCTTGATCGTGACCGATCAGGGGGGATTTCATGTTCCCTAGAGAAGCCTGACGGACGCATCCGCAGCCCTTGGCTTCACTGCATGGGCGGCTGTCTGGCCAAACGGATCGTTGGGCATGGCCACCAGTATCCGGCGGCCCCCGAAGGACATGTTGATGCGTTACGATGCCTGTCAATCCAAAGACACCGTCATCGCCCAGATCGCTGAGGGGCCGCAGGCAGTCATCCTGGCCCCCGGTCATGGCACGCATTCAGGCGATTGGGCAGAGACCGCGCCAGAGCCGCTGCTCCTGGACTATCTCATGCTCAATCTGGCCCGCCATGGCTTCCGCCGCATCGTGCTTGTGACCGGCTATCCGGCGGTGCAGAGGGTGGCGTTAGCCACGCGGGCGCAGGACCTGGCCATCGATCTGACCATCATGGTGGAACCCGAACCGGTCGGCACAGGGGGTATGCTGCTGCAGGTGCGCCATCTGCTGGATGACCGCTTCCTGATGCTGAACGGGAATGCGCTGCTGGACGTCAATTATCTGGCCCTGGCCACACCAGCTATCTGGCGGGAGGGTGATCTGGGTATCGTCGCCCTGCGTCCGGTGACGGATGGTCGTCGCCAGGATCTGGTGGAGGAAAAGGACGGTCGCATCACATGCTTCGCCGAACGGCAGGGCGGGGTGGGACCAGCCCTGACCCATGGCGGTGTCTGCTGGCTGGACCGCGCCATCCTGGATGAGATCGGGACCTTGCCCTGTGCCATCGAACGCGGGGTGATGCCCCGGCTGGCGCGCGCCGGCCGGTTGGCGGGCCAGATCTGGAATGATGGCTTCACCGATATCGGGGCGCTGGCCGACCGCGAACGCGCACAGACGGAGATCGCGGCCCGGCTGCGGCGTCCGGCGGTCTTCCTGGACCGCGACGGGGTCATCAACCATGATATCGGTTATGCCCACCGGCCCGATCAGATCACCTGGACCCAGGACGCCGCCGCCGCCATCCGCCACCTGAATGAAGCCGGCTACTATGTCTTTGTCGTCACCAACCAGGCCGGCGTGGCCCGTGGCTATTATGACGAGGCTGCTGTCCAGACGCTGCACGCCTGGATGCAGGGGCAGCTAAGACAAGCGGGTGCCCATGTCGATGACTGGCGCTATTGCCCCTGTCATCCTGACGGAACGGTCGCCGCCTATCGGCGCCATGATGATTGGCGCAAGCCGGGACCCGGTATGATCCTGGATCTGGCCCGGTGCTGGCCGGTGGATATGGAAGGCAGCTTCCTGATCGGTGATCGCGCCAGCGATCTGGAAGCGGCCGCAGCAGCCGGTATCCGGGGGCATATGGTGGAAGAGGCAGGGTTGCTGAACCAGGTGCGCCGCCTCACGGATGGCAGGAAATAGCAGGCCGATAGCTCTGAATGATATCAGTTAGCTATCTGATATCATTTCATCCGATAGGATGAGGCCAATTGCCGGCATCCTTCCCGGCGCGACGCCTGACAGGGCATAGTGGCGATGGAGAAAGTCAGGGATTGGATATGGATACGGTACTTGTCACGGGTGGTGCAGGCTATATCGGCAGCCATGCTGTTCTGGCGCTGCGGGCGGCGGGCCGCGCAGCCGTGGTCCTGGATGATCTGTCAACCGGTGACCGGAAGCTGGTGCCTGCCGATGTGCCGCTGATCGTGGGGGATATCGCTGATGGCGAGCAGACAGCCTCTCTGCTGCACGATTACCATATCGGCACCGTCATGCATTTCGCCGGCTCGATCATCGTGCCGGAATCCGTGGCCGATCCCCTGAAATATTACCGGAACAACACCGCCGCCAGTCGCAACCTGATCGAGACCTGTATCAAGGCCGGGGTGGGGCACTTCATCTTCTCCTCCACAGCCGCCATCTATGGCAATCCGCCCACCCGGATAGTGACCGAACAGACCCCGACCGCACCGATCAGCCCCTATGGCTGGTCCAAGCTGATGACGGAGCAGATGCTGGCCGATGTGGCAGCGGCACATCCGGCCTTCCGCTACATCGCCTTGCGCTATTTCAATGTGGCCGGCGCCGATCCGGACGGGCGGGCCGGGCAGGTGACCCCGAACGCCACCCATCTGATCAAGCTGGCCTGCGAGACGGCATTGGGCCGGCGCGAGGCGCTGAACATCTTCGGCAGTGATTATCCCACCCCGGACGGGACCTGCATCCGCGACTATATCCATGTCAGCGATCTGGCCGACGCGCATATCTGCGCCTTGGACCACCTGGAAAAGGGCGGGGACAGCTTGGTGCTGAATTGCGGCTATGGGCGCGGCTATTCGGTGCGCCAGGTGGCCGAAGCCGTGGACCGTGCCGCAGGGAAGCCCCTGCGGAAGCTTGAGGCGCCGCGCCGCGCCGGCGATCCGATCGAACTGGTGGCCGACAGCACCCGGCTGCGCGACCTGCTGGGCTGGCACCCGCGCCTGGATGATCTGGATCTGATCGTGCGGCACGCGCTGGAATGGGAGGAAAGAAAAGGTGTGCCGGTTCAAATTCCCGCATGTTTCCGGGCACTTGCGATTTAACCCGTTCTCACGTCGCCAAGCCTGGGTGTAAGCTTCGCCAGTCCGGGCGCCATCTCTTGGTCGCCGCCCCACCCTTGTTCGGAGCAGGAGAGCATGACCCGTCCGGTTCTCGTCACCGGTGCCGATGGCTTCATCGGCAGCCATCTGGTCGAGACGCTGGTCCGACAAGGTCGCTCCGTGCGGGCCTTCTGCTGCTACAACAGCTTCAACAGTTGGGGCTGGCTGGATACGGTTGAAAAGGATGTCCGCGCCGGCCTTGATGTGGTGCTGGGCGACATCCGTGACCGGCATTGCGTGGAAGAAGCCATGCGAGGTTGCGGATCGGTTCTGCATCTGGCAGCCCTGATCGCCATTCCTTTCAGCTATCGGGCGGCGGAGAGTTTTGTCGATGTCAATGTGAAAGGCACCTTGAATGTGCTGGAGGCTGCCCGCCGGCTGTCGGTTGATCGGGTCGTCCAGACATCGACGAGCGAAACCTATGGCAGCGCGCAGTTCGTGCCGATGACGGAAGAACATCCGCTTTCGGCCCAGTCCCCCTATGCCGCCACCAAGATCGCGGCCGACCAGATGGCCCTGTCCTATTGGCGCAGCTTCGGCCTGCCCGTAGCCGTGGTCCGGCCTTTCAACACTTTCGGGCCACGCCAGAGCCTGCGGGCGGTCATTCCTACCATTCTGACCCAGCTTCTGGACGGGGCACCCACCCTGCACCTGGGGGCGCTGGATCCGCGACGCGACTTTACCTTTGTTGGCGATACGGTGGCAGGCATGATCGCCGTTCATGACCACCCTGCCGCTATCGGCCAGGTGATCAATATCGGCAGCGGGCATGAGGTCTCCATCGGCGATCTGGCCCGCCTGTGTATGGCCGTGACGGGCCGCGAAGCAGAACTGAAGCAGGAGACTGCGCGTCTGCGCCCTGTCGACAGCGAGGTCGACCGGCTGCTGTGTGGCAATGAAAAGGCCCTCAGTCTGTTGGGCTGGCGGCCGACCCTGGTCGGGGAAGCGGGCCTGCAGGAGGGGCTGTCGCGCTTTGCGGACTGGCTGCGCAATCCAGACAACCGCGCCCGCTATGTGAATGTTGATCGATATGTCGTCTGACACCACCTTCATCCCGCTTTCCGTTCCCTGTCTGGGGGGGCGGGAGCGCGAATATCTGACCAGCTGCGTGGATGATAACTGGGTTTCCTCCGTCGGGCCCTTTGTACGGCGGTTCGAGGGGGCGTTCGCCCAGCATGTGGGGGCTAGCCATGCCATCGCCTGTGCGTCGGGTACGGCGGCACTGCATCTGGCGATGCTGGCCGCCGGTGTCGAACCCGGTGACCTGATACTGGTTTCCAGTCTGACATTTATTGCCTCTGTCAACGCCATCCGGCATGCCGGAGCCGATCCCGTGCTGGTGGACTGCCATCCCGGCAGCTGGCAGATGGACATGGACCGTGTCAGCCGTTTCCTGATGGAAGAGTGTGATACGCGGGAAGGCACCTGCCGACATCGGCAAAGCGGGCGGCGGGTGGCCGGCATCGTGCCCGTCCATATCCTGGGCCATGGGGCCGATCTGCCCGCGCTGCTGGCCATCGCTGCCCGTCATCATCTGGTTGTCGTCGAGGATGCGGCGGAAGCGTTGGGTGTCCGCATAGCGGGCCGACATGCGGGCACCTTTGGCCGGTTGGGCTGTTTCAGCTTCAACGGCAATAAGACCATCACCACGGGTGCCGGTGGCATGGTGGTAACCGACGACAGGACGCTGGCCGACCGGGTGCGCCATCTGTCCGAACAGGCCAAGCTGCCGGGCAGCGAATATGTCCATGACGCCGTTGGCTATAACTACCGGATGAGCAACCTGCATGCTGCGGTGGGGCTTGCACAGTTGGAGCAACTGACCGGTCATCTGGCTGCCAAGCGCGCCATCGCCGACCGCTATGCCAGCGCCTTCGCAGGTCGGGCCGGCATCGGTTGGATCAGACCGACAGAGGGCGTGGACCCCGCCTGGTGGCTGTTCACCCTGACCATCGATCCCGCCATCACGGGCCTGACAGCCCGGCAGGTGATGGCGCATCTGAAGGAACAGGGGATCGAGAGCCGTCCCCTCTGGCAACCCATCCATCTGTCCCCCGCCCATACTGGTGCCCTGTTCCTTGGTGGTGAGGTGGCAGAGCGGCTTTACGATCAGGCATTGAGCCTGCCCAGTTCCGTCGGCCTTTCAGCCACCGATCAGGATCGGGTGATCGAGACCATCACGGAGCTGCTGATGTCCAATCAACGCAGGAGCAACCATGCGTAGGGTGGCCATCGTTACCGGAACCCGCGCCGATTACGGCCTGCTGCGCCCCTTGCTGGCCGCCCTGGGCCAGATTGACCAGATCGAGGTCGGGGTGCTGGTCACGGGCTCACACCTGGTGCCGGAATTCGGGCGGACCGTGACAGAGATCGAGGAGGATGGCTGGCCTATCTGGGCACGGGTGGAGGCGCTGCTGGCCGGTGACAGTCCCGATGCCATCTGCAAATCCATGGCCCTGACCTGCATCGGCATGTCGGATGCGCTGGCACGGTGCCGCCCCGACCTGCTGGTCGGATTGGGCGACCGGTATGAACTGTTGGCGACCGTCCAGGCGGCCATGGTCCACCGCATCCCCGTGGCCCACCTGCATGGCGGTGAGGCGACGGAAGGCCTGATCGACGAGGCCATCCGCCACGCCGTGTCGAAGATGGCCCATCTGCATTTCACCAGCACCGAGCCCTATCGCCAGCGCCTGCTGCGCATGGGAGAGGCCCCCGAGCGGGTTTTCACCGTGGGTGCCCTGGGGATCGATAACATCCTGTCACAGCCTGTTCCCGACCGGGCGACCCTGGAAAGGGAACTGGGCATGGCGCTACCCGCTGACCGCCCCCTGTTCCTGGTCACCTATCACCCCGTCACGCTGGATGCCGCCAGCCCGGCCGCTGCCGTAGAGGCGATGCTATCGGCGCTGGATGGGGTAGGGGATATCACCTGTGTCATGACCTATCCCAATGCCGATACATTGGGCCGCGACATCCTGGAGCCACTGCGTCGCTATGCGGTGCGCCGAACAGGGCGGGTCCAGCTGGTGCCCAGCCTGGGGGTCCGGCGTTATCTGGGCTTGATGCGATTGGCCGACGCCGTGGTCGGCAATTCCTCCAGCGGCATCATCGAGGCTCCCTCACTCGGCGTGCCCACCATCGATATCGGCGACCGTCAGAAAGGCCGCCTGCGCGCGCCATCCGTTCTCTGGTGTCCCGCGGACGAAGAGGCGATTGCGGCGACGTTGCGCCGGTCACAGGAGCCGGAATTCCGGGCTATGGCCCGTGCAGTGACCAATCCCTATGGCGATGGACAGGCAGCCCGCCGCATCGCCGAGCGGCTGGTTCATGAGCCGCTGGACGGCATCCTGCGCAAACGCTTCCATGACGGGGGGGCGGCATGAAGGTGCGGACAGCCTTCATCGGCTGTGTGGACATGTCGCGCCGTTTGCTGGCCGCCGCCGCCGCCGTGCCAGAGGTGGAGGTCGCTGCCGTCATCACCCGCACGAGCTCGGCTGCGAATGCTGACTTCGCCTGCCTTGCCGACCAGGCAGCAGCACTGGGGGCGAGGTGTCTGGTGTTGGGGGAGGAGAGACAGACTGCCCCGCGTCCTCGCATCCGCGACTTTCTGGAGCAGGAGCGGATCGAGCTGGGCCTGTGTTGTGGCTGGTCACGATTGCTGTCGCCGGCCACTATCGCTGTTGTCCCGCGCGGCATCATCGGGTTCCATCCTGCGGCCTTACCCCGCAACCGGGGACGCCACCCCCTGATCTGGGCCATGGCGCTAAGCCTGGAAGAGACGGCGTCGACCTTTTTCCTGATGGATGCCGGGGCCGACACAGGCCCGATCCTGGATCAGGTCGCCGTTCCCATCAGACCGACCGACGAAGCCGCAGACCTCTATGCCCGCGTCGCGGAGACCGCTGCCGTGCAGATCAGCCGTTTCCTGCCCGCCTATGCCTTGGGTAAGCTGACACCGCAGCCGCAACCGCCCGGCATGGGCAACAGCTGGCGTCGGCGCAATGCCGCCGACGGGCGGATCGACTGGCGTATGACAGGTGAGGCCATATCGGCCCTGGTCAGGGCACTGGCTCCGCCCTATCCGGGGGCCACCTGCCTCTATCAGGGGCAAGACATGCCGGTAACCCGGGTAGAGCCAGGGCCAGGAGCACCCGCCCATCTGGAGCCTGGTCTGATTCTGGCGGTTGAGGCAGGGCGGTTGCTGGTCAAGTGCTGGGGTGGCAGCATCTGGATTGTCGGGCATGGGATATCACCCCTGCCACAAGCGGGAGCCTATCTGCAATGAACCAGACGGTCCTGGTAATCGCCCCGCACGCCGATGACGAAACCCTGGGCTGTGGCGGGTCCATTCTGCGCCATCGGGCGCATGGCGACGTGGTCCATTGGCTTCTGGTCACCGATATTCAGGCTGCACAGCCCATGGGCGGGATCACCGCCGAACAGCGCGACGTGGAAGTGCAAGCCCTGGCGGCAAGGCTGGGCTTTGCTGCTACCCACCGGCTTGGCCTGCCGCCAGCCGGGCTGGACCGGCTGCCCCTGGGGGATCTGGTGGCTGCCATCGGGTCCGTGGTGCAGCATGTGGCGCCTGCGCTTGTCTATCTGCCGTTCCCCGGTGACGTCCATTCCGACCATGCGGCTGTGTTCCGCGCCGCATCGGGGGCCACGAAATGGTTCCGCTACCCGTCGGTACAGGAAATCCGCCTTTATGAAACCTTGTCAGAGACCAATTTCGGGATTGATCCTACCACGATCGGGTTTCGGCCGAACCTGTATGTCAACATCATATCGTATCTGGAAGAAAAGTTAGCAGCCTTTGCTATTTTCGATTCCGAAATAAAACCACCCCCCTTTCCCCGCAGCATGGAGGCGGTGCGCGCCCTGGCCCTGCTGCGGGGGAGCGAGGCAGGCTTGATGGCGGCGGAGGCTTTCATGATCGTGAAGCGGATCGAAGCATGACGACACCCTGCTTCATCATCGCCGAGGCTGGGGTGAACCATGATGGCAGCCCCGCCCGGGCGCTGGAACTGGCTGAGGCGGCCCGCGCCTGCGGGGCCGATGCTGTCAAGTACCAGACCTTTCGCACCGACCGGCTGACCACCCGTCGTGCTGCCACCTGCGCCTATCAGGAGACGGCGACGGGCGGTCAGCAATCACAGCAGGACATGTTACGCGCGCTGGAACTGCCCGATGCGGTATTCCGCCACCTGGCCCGCCATTGCCAGTCCATCGGCATTGAGTTCATGTCTACCGCCTTCGATCCTGACAGCCTGGATTTCCTGGTGTCCGAGACGGGTATTCGCCGCGTGAAGATCCCGTCGGGTGAGTTGGTCAACCCGTTGCTGCTGCTGCGCGCGGCCCGCACGGGCCTGCCGGTCATTCTTTCAACAGGTATGGCCACGCTGGACGAGGTCGCGATGGCCCTGGGCGTGCTGGCCCATGGGCTGCTGGGCCTGCCAGGTCTGCCCCGGGCCGCCGACGCCGCTGCGGCGGCCAACTCGCCGGAAGGGGCCGCCCTGCTGGCGCAGCGTATCACCCTGCTGCACTGTGTCAGCGATTACCCGGCCCCACCGCAGGACAGCAACCTGCGCGCCCTGGCCACCCTGCGTAACCGCTTCACCCTGCCCGTTGGTCTGTCTGACCATACGGAAGGAACCTGTGTTGCGGTAGCGGCTGTGGCCCTGGGGGCCGTGGTGTTGGAGAAGCATTTCACCCTGGACCAATCTTTGCCCGGCCCGGACCACCGTGCGTCTCTGGATGTCGCGGGTCTGGCACGGCTGGTGGAAGAAGCGCGTATCGTGGAAAGTGCATTGGGCGATGGGGTCAAGGCGCCGCGTCCTTCAGAGGTCGGCAATATCGCTGCCATCCGTGGCAGTTTGGTGGCCACCCGAAATATCCGTGCCGGGGACCGGCTTGACGACAGCAACATCACTGTGAAGCGTCCGGGGGACGGACTGCCCCCGATGCGGCTTCTGGACCTGGCGGGTAGCATCGCCGACCGCGATTTCGCACCCGACGAACAGATCACCGTCCCCTTGGACATGCGTCATGATTGACCCTGTTCGGCCCCTGGTCGTGCTGGGTGGGGGGGGGCATGCCGCTGTGGCAGTAGAGGCTGCCCGCCTGTCTGGCATGACGGTGGCTGGGTTCCTCGCACCCGACCCCGCTTCATCCCTTTGCGGGGCCCCCTGGCTGGGATCGGATGATCTGCTGGGATCGGTGGGGTTCCTCAGCAGCCATTGGTTTTTGCCGGCCCTGGGGGATGGCATTGCCCGACGGCGTCTGGCTGCCCTGATCGCGGAGCGGGGCGGCCTGCTGGCCCGTGTCCTGCACCCCTCCGCCATCCTCTCCCCCTCCGCTAGGCTGGGCCCCGGTACACTGGCCTGTGCTGGGGCGATCATCGGGGTTGAGGCGCTGGTGGGTGGATCATGTATCCTGAACACCGCAAGCAGCGTGGATCATCATTGCCGGCTGGGCGAGGGCGTGCATGTGGCCCCCGGCGCGCGGCTGGCAGGTGGGGTTGAATGTTCCGACGGTGTCCTGATCGGCATCGGGGCTGCTATTCTGCCTGGCCTGCGGGTAGGGGCAGAAGCTGTGATCGGGGCCGGTTCCGTGGTGACGGCAGATGTGGCCGCGGACAGCATCGTGGCTGGCATTCCAGCCCGTCCATTGCGGCCAGGGTTAGAGAAGGGGAAAGGGTGATGGGCGTTGACATGGTGCCGGTCGGGCATGACCTGCGGGAGACCCTGGAAAGTGCGCTCAGCCTGTGGTGGCTGCGGCCGGAAAATGGACTGGCACTGGCCAGCTATTGCCTGGCCGGTACCGACCTGCGCCCCACACCAGGGGAAAACGCGGCCGATTTCGCTTGTGGTGACGGGGTCAACAGCTTCTTCAAGTGCGGGGGCCGGTTCGCACCGGAATTCGACCTGTTCGGCGGGGCCGTGCATCCTGCCACCAGCCGGGAGATTGTCAGCCAGGGGATCGATGTCTTCGCGCACCAGGCGGACGATTACAATCCGCAGATCCGTCAGCGTCCAGACAGGGGATATCAATGGGGCACGGACCATAAGCCTGCATTGCTGGCCAAGGCCCGGCCGCTGGGTTTCTATCAGCACCTGCTGGAGGCCGACCTGCGCCAACCCGCCGCCATCCCGGCGGAGAGCCTGGACCTGGCCTACTGCAACAGCCTCTACTGGGTGCCCGACGTCGCCACCGCGTTCGACCATATCGTGGACAAGGTCCGACCTGGCGGACGGCTTGTCCTGGACGTCATGACCGACCGGCGCAGTGCCTTGAGTTTTGATGCGCTGCTGCCCGCCATGCCTCAGGCGTGGCGTGACCTGATGAACCGCGGCCGCCAGAACAACAACCCCGGCATCCTGTCGCAAAGCGGCTGGGAAGCGTTGTTCGGCAGGAATGAGCGGGTAGAGATCGTGGGGTGTCGCGATATCTTCCCCAGCGCCATCGCCCAGATCTGGAATGTCGGGCTGCGACCGCTGTTTCCGGTGCTGAACCGCATGGCTGATGCCATCGCAGCGGAGCGGCGCCCCGACATCAAGCGGGAATGGGTCGAAATCTTCGCCGACCTGTTCGAGCCTGTATTGCGTGACCCAGGCGCACTCATGCCCACGGGGCCATCCGCGCGGCTGCAATTCATCATACGGAGGCGCTGATGGCGGATCGGCGCAGTCAGCCCCGCCCTCCTGTGGAACTAATCGACAGCAGCGGCAGTCTGCGCGATGCCCTGCGCGCCATCGAGCAGAGCCTGTCGAAAATCGCCGTGGTCGTGGATGGGGAGCGGCGACCAATGGGAACCCTGACGGATGGAGATATCCGTCGCGCCCTTCTGGCTGGGGCGGGGCTGGACGCCTCGGTCACAGCCCATATGAATGCCGTGCCGGAACTGGCACTGCGCAGCGAGGGGCCGGGCCGCTGGCTGGCCCGGATGCGCCGCACCCGACGCGCGCAGCTGCCCATCGTCGATGATCACGGATGTGTCGTTGATGTCGTTTCAGAACGGCAGTTGCTGCGCGCCATGCCACGCCACGACAATCTGGTCTTCGTGATGGCCGGCGGCCTGGGCACAAGGCTCCGCCCCCTGACGGAGGACGTGCCGAAACCAATGCTTCCCCTGGGGTCAAAGCCCCTGCTGGAGCATATTCTGACGCAGTTCGCAGGGCAGGGCTTCCACCGCTTCTGCTTTGCCGTGAACTACAAAGCCGAGCAGATCATCAGCCATTTCGGCGATGGACGGGAATGGGATGTCTCCATCCAGTATCTGCAAGAACAAGGCCCTCTGGGTACGGCTGGCGCCCTGGGCCTGCTGACAGCAACAGAGACCAAGCCGATCATCGTCATCAATGGCGATGTCGTAACGCGTCTGCACTTCCCCCACCTGTTGGACTTCCATCGTGATCAGGGGGGCGCCGCCACGGTCTGCGCCAAGCCGCACATGGTCGATATTCCTTATGGCGTGCTGGACCTGGCGGGCAGCCGCATCGCGGCGCTGCGCGAAAAGCCAACCATCGAGGTGCCGGTCAATGCCGGCATCTACTGCCTGGACTGGCGCATGGTGGAACTGTTGCGTGAGTGCCAGACCCGAGAGCCGGCCAATCCCCGCATGGACATGACCGACCTGCTGTCGCTGGCCATGGCGCGCGGGCTGCCGGTTCATGCCTATCCGTTGCAGGATTACTGGATCGATATCGGTCGCATCGACGATCTGAACCGCGCCCGCCAGGACCACGGGGACGGGGCGGGATGAACCGGACGCTTGGCATTATCCCGGCCCGTGCCGGTTCGCGGCGTCTGCCAGGCAAGAACCTGCGCCCGTTGGGGGGGCGACCGCTGATCGACTGGACACTGGACGCGGCAGAAGCCAGCGACCTGGACAGGCTGGTGCTCAGCAGCGATGACCCGACCGTTCTGGCGCGCGCCGTCGACCGGCCGCGCCTGCTGGCCCTGTCCCGCCCCGCCGCCCTGGCCGGCGATGCGGTGCGCAATGTTGAGGTCATGCGTCAGGTCCTGCACGATCTGGCCGAACCGTTTGACTTCGCGGTACTGCTGCAGCCGACCAGTCCCTTCCGCACAGCCGCCGATATCAATGCTGCCATCGACCAGTGCCGGCGGACAGGGGCCGATGCCTGCATCAGTGTCTGCGTGCCCGAGAAGCCAGCCCACTGGTTGCAGCAGGCAGAAGGAGAGCGGCTATCGCCCTTATTGGCGAACGACCCGGGACGTGTCTTTTTGCCCAATGGTGCCGTCTATGTCATACGGGTCGAGCGGCTGCTGGCCGGGGCGGATTTCCACAGCACCCCCCCCTGCTGGATCACCATGCCGCGCGCCCGTTCCGTCGATATCGACGATGCCGGTGATTTGGCCCTTGCCGAATGGCTTTGCACCCGCCGCCAGGAGGAAACCTGATGTCCTTCACACCCTTCAACCTGGGTTCCCATACGGTTACCCCGGGCGGCGCCCCGCTGTTCCTGCCGGACATCGGTACCTTCTTCAACCAGGATGAAGGGCTGGCCCTGGAGATGGTGGATCGGCTGGCGGAAGCCGGGGTGAAGGTAATCAAGGGAGAGGTACTGCACGATCCTGATATCTGCCTCGATGACGGTACGGCGATCCGCTACCCCGACCGACAGGGGGTGATGCGCGAGGAACCGTATCGTCGGTTGATTGAACGCAAGGTCGTGCCGTTGCCCACCTACGAACGCATCTTTGGACGTGCCCGCGACCGTGGCATGGGGATCGTTCTGTCGATCTACGATCTGACAGGACTGCGTTTCGCGCTGGATCTGGATGTCGATGGGCTGAAGGTCGCCACGTCCAACATCGTCCATCAGCCGCTGATTACCGCTATGGCCGCTACCGGCCGGCCCCTGCTGATCGATACCGGCGACAGCAGCCTGGAGGAGATCGACCGCGCCGTCAGCTGGGCACGCGCCGGTGGTGCAGACCGGCTGCTGGTGGAACACAGTCCCTATCCGCCGCCGGCCGGGCCGGAACGCCATGACCTGCGCTTCATGGTATCTCTTGGCCGCAGTCTGGGCCTGCCGTTCGGTCTGTCGGACCATCATCATGGGGAGGAGATGCTGTACGCCGCTACCGCCCTGGGGGCCAGCCTGCTGGAAAAGGGCGTCTGCCCGGATGGTCTGGACGGGGAACAGGACGTGGCCCATGCCTTGCCCATCGGCCAGGTCGCTCGCGTCCAGAAAGCCTGCGCCACCATCCATACCGCCCTGGGCCGCGAATTCCGACCGTTGGACCGAGACCGCCCGCGCAAACTGTCCCGCATGGGGCTGGTCGCCGCCCGCGATCTTGCACCGGGCGAACCTCTTTCGCTGGAGACGGTCCGTTTTGCCTTTCCCGCCCGCGGCATCCGGGTGGAACAATGGGAGGAGGCCGCCGGCCGATGCCTGGTCCGTGGCGTCGTGGCTGGGCAACCGGTGGGGTGGCATGACCTGTCTGCCTGACCTGCCGGCAGAAGCGGCATTCGCCGCCCTGCGTCCGACCGCCCCCCGCCTGATCCCGGCCGGGGCAGAGGAGGCCGACAGGCTGCGCATCATCCTGGCCCTGTCGGCGGACACTCCCGTCTTCCAGCTTTGGGGCGAGGGGCGGACACTGCCTGGCAAGCATGTGGTAGGCGGTGGCTGCGAAGCGCTTTTCATCCGCTTTGTCCCCGCAGAGGCATTGGATCGCCACCATCTGGCGCAGGCGTTGAGCGACGGACTGGCGGCGCAGGGCCTGCCCGTCTGCCCGCCGGTCCCTGGCTTTCCCAGACCAGACCCGACCGGAGGGGGCTGGTTCGCCAGCCCTTACCGCCCGCACCGCTATGCGCATGCCGATACCACAGACCTGGAACGGCTGGGCACTGCCCTGGCCCGACTGCATGCCGCCCTGACGGTCAGCCCGTTGCGTTCCGTGATCGCCGGGCGAACGGACGCCCGATATGCGGCCCTGCAGGACATGGCAACCAGATACCGCAGGAATACACCGACCGGGGTACCGGCAGCGGTCACAGACTGGCTATGCCATCGGGAGCTGCGGTTTGACAGCCGCCTGCTGACGGGCGGGGATACCCACCCCCTGCACGGCGACCTGAATTACAGCAACGTCTGCTTCAGCTTGGAAGACGGGCTACCCTGGTTTGTCGATTTCGAGACGGCAACCCTCAGTCACCTGTCACCGGCTTGCGATCTGGCCATGGTGATGGACCGGTTTATTGATACCGGTCCACCGGATACCGCCGGCCATCTGTGGGACAGCTTCGCCAAGGCCTATGGGAATACACCAGACCAAGCCTATCTGCGCAGGATCATCGCCCAGCTGGCCTTGCGATCACTGCTGCTGCTGTGTCAGCGACATACGCAGGGCCAGGCAGTGCCCGCCGCTGAGTGGGCCAAGTTCACGCAGGCCCTGGCCCGGAGCCAGCCATGAGTAGGGGCAGCGCATCAATCGCCCGCTGTTCCTGAATGGAACGGCCTGTTTCCAGCATGGTGATCAGGTAAAGGGCGGCGGGATCCGACAGCCATTCCGGGATCGGGCGATCTGTCCAGGCTGCCAGATCATCAGGGATCGGATTGCAGCGGGTCAGCAGACGGCTGGTGCGTTCCAGCAGCCAGTACATCAGGGCGGCCCGATGCGGATCGACGGGCGGGGGCGCTTCTGGCCGGCTCAACATCGCCAAATACGTATCACGATCGACCGGACGCACGGCGATGCCAGCCGCCCGCGTGAAGCTGGAGACATGGGTAGAGATGACGGGCCGGCCCATCATGGCCGCTTCCAGGCAGGTCGTGGAAGGACCGGCCGTCACCAGCCGCGCCCGTCGCATCAGGTCGTAGGAGGAAATATCCTCATCCTTGGCGATGATCCGGACCCGGCTGTCCGCCGGCAGCAAGGTTGTGAGGTCCGTCAGCGCCCGGTCACTGAGGCGGCAAGGATAAAGCCGGCCGCGCGGATGGCCGCGCACCGTAATCCGCAGATCCGGTCGGGCCGCCAGCAGGCGCGGGATTGTCCAACATAGCCATTCACTCTGGGTGTCGAACAGACAGTCGCGATCCAGCCAGTTCGAATCATGCTCACGCGATAGGAAGAAGACAATATCCCCCGCCAGGGTGTCACGGTCTGCCTGAAAAGGGATACGGATGATCCGGTCCTGGCCACGTTCACGGTCGGCCAGCAGGGCTTGCGCCTCTGACACCATACCGTCATGAGCCTGTGGCCAGTCCTCGACAACGCGCTCGAACAAGGGAACAAGGTCGCTGTGATGGCCGCCTGGTCCTTCCGTTCCGGTCACGATCAGACCCGGTCCCGCGTCATAGCAGAAGGTACGCAGGCCTGCGGCGACCGCCATACGGCGATAGATCAGGCTGCCATTGACCACGCCACCGGGCACCAGGATGCGGTCAACGCCGGGCAGAGACAGCAGGGGCGAAAGCCGCCTCATGATGGCCTCCCCGGCTGTCCGACATCGCTGTGACTGCCCATCAACCCCTTCCGGCGTGATTGCCCCTCGACCCAGCCAGTGCCGCACATCCCACTTCACGGCGGCCTCCAGGATGGCTGTGTCGATCACCGCCCCCGGCTGCTGGTCGGACAGACGATGGACGGGCCAATGGCTGGCCAGGGCTTCCAGCAGCGGGGCCAACGCCGCCAGTTCTGCCAGCCGGTAGCCAGCGTCGGCCGGCCAGGGCAGGTCCTGCACGATAAAGACCGGCTGCACCTGCCCGCGCCGGGCCAGCAGCAAAGCGGCCAGAATGCTGAAATGCGGCACACAGGTTTCGTACCAGGGAATGACAGGCACCAGAATGCGCGGCACCCCCGGTGCTGGGGGGAAGCCTTCCTGCACCAAGGCCATCAACCGGGCGCGGACCTGGGCCAAGGC
Organism: Niveispirillum sp.; assembly: GCA_016463045.1. Taxonomy (GTDB): domain Bacteria; phylum Pseudomonadota; class Alphaproteobacteria; order Azospirillales; family Azospirillaceae; genus Niveispirillum. The sequence continues at coordinate 1,301 of JAEMSB010000007.1, read as the reverse complement.
GGCGGACTCGCTGAACATGGCCAGGACCGTCAGGCCAGACGGATCGCAAAGCCGACACCATAGCCGGCCTCACGATAGCTGAAACTGGAGAAACGCGGATCTTCGACGACCATCCGCTGCCACAGCATCCAGAGCTCCGGATGGGCTGGATGGGCGATATCGTCGAAGACTACGGCACCACCGATCCGCAGGCGTGGCAGCACGTCGAACAGGTCCTGCGCGGCACCATCCAGACTGTGATCGCCATCAACCGTGATCAGATCATAGGCGGCGTCGGGATGTGACGCAAAATGGGCCGGCAGAGTCTGGTGTGAATCCCCATCAATGAACCGTGCCAGGCCCGGCTTGTGCCCAACCTTGGCCAGCTCTGCCGCCACCAGCTCGGGGCCCGGATTGCTCATGCCAGCATAATTGTTGACCCACATGTCAAACAGGTCCATGCGGCATTCCGGGGCACGGCTGGCCACGGCACAGGCACTGCGGCCACGACGGACACCGATCTCAAGGTAATCGCGGGGACGGATCAGGTCGGACAGGCACAAAAGGACGGTGACAATGTCGGCATAGCGCCAGTCAGCTCCGAAACGCGCCCGTCCCTCAGCATAAAAGTGCCGCAAATATTGAGTGTAGGCGTCATGTTCCAGCCGCTCCAGCAGGCGGGTGGCGTCGGTCAGGTAATCATGGCTGTAAAGCCGCTGCTGGGCCGTGGGGGCGGCAGCCATCACAGGTGGATACCAGGCCCCCCCTCCAGCTGCCAGGGACTGACAGTTACCGGACGTGACCGCCTTTGTCGCGCCATAGTCCGGCCAGCGTACCGACAGGTCGGGGCCGACCACGGGCAAACAGGCAGCATCGGCTTCCACCGGCTTCAAGGGCCGGGCGGGATTTCCCCCCGCCAGCCAGCCAGCGGGTATGTCGGACACGACAACGGAGCCGGCAGCCACAACCGCACCGGCACCAATCCGCACCCCTTTCATGATCAGGCTGTTCATCCCGATCCAGGCACCCGTCCCGATATGGACAGCGGCGCTGTCGATGGCGGGGGTCGCTGTGCGGCCCGCCAGGATCGCCTCGAAATGCCTGCGCCGTGCGGCTGCCGTGAGGGGGTGTGTGTTATTGTCAAATATCTGCACGCCATGGGCGATCAGCACATGATCCGCGATATCCACCCGGGCAGCCGCACTGATGATCGTATCGTCACCGACATAGCACCCGTCACCGATGCGGATATGACCATCGCCGAAGGCATCAATCCGCAGGACACCGCGCAGCACGGTTCCAGCCCCCACAAGGACCCGCTC
>JAEMSB010000281.1:5890-6411 GCA_016463045.1 Niveispirillum sp. | reverse complement strand
CCGAGCGCAGCAGCGCCTTGGTCGGGATGCAGCCCCAGTTCAGGCAGATGCCGCCCAGATGCTCACGCTCCACCACGGCGGTCTTCATGCCCAACTGGGCAGCGCGGATGGCGGCGACATAGCCGCCGGGGCCGGCGCCGATGACGATGAGGTCGAAATTCTCGGCCATGATCTTGGTCCTTCATGTCAGGGCACGGGAGCCGTCGATGGGAGGCTTCTTGCCTCAACCAACCAGACATTCCCTCCTCCGTCATCCCGGCGACAAGCCGGGACCCAGGGGCCACAAGCCCAACGTTTCAGCAGCTTTGATCGGGAAAACCCTACCGTGGTGCCTTTGGCCCCTGGGTCCCGGCTTGTCGCCGGGATGACGGTAGAGAGGATGAGAGGGGTTCGAATCCCACCGGAATCCGAACCCCCATCCACATCACAGCATCAGGGTGATCGGGTCTTCGATCAGGCCCTTCAGCAGCTTCAGGAACTCTGCACCCACAGCACCGTCCACCGAGCGATGGTCGACGGTC
>JAEMSB010000281.1:0-5880 GCA_016463045.1 Niveispirillum sp. | reverse complement strand
CGGTCAGGGTCAGGGACATGACGGTGGCGATGGCCAGCGCGTCGCCCTTGACCACGGGGCGCTTCTCACCCGCACCGACCGACAGGATGCAGCTCTGCGGCGGGTTGATGATGGAAGTGAAGCTCTTGATGCCGAACATGCCCAGGTTGGACACAGAGAAGGTGCCACCCTGGAACTCTTCCGGCTTCAGCTTGCCTTCCTTGGCCTTCTTCGCCAGTTCCTTGACTTCCGCCGAAATGGTGGCAAGGCCCTTGCGGTCGGCATTCTTCACGATGGGGGTGATCAGACCGCCATCGGTGGAGACGGCGACGGAGACGTCGACATTCTCATACTGAAGAATGCCATCCTCGTGCCAGGACACGTTGGCCGCCGGGTACTTGGCCAGCGCAATGGCCACCGCCTTCACCACGAAGTCGTTGACGGAGATCTTCTCCCCCGACTTCGCGTTCAGTTCGGCGCGCAGCTTCAGCAGGTTGTCGATCTCGCAATCGACGGCCAGACCAAAGTGCGGGATGGTCTGCCAGGCCTCGGTCAGGCGCTTGGCGATGGTCTTGCGCATGCCGCTGTTGGGCAGAACCTTGTACTTCATGCCCAGCTTGTCGGCGAGCGCCTTGGCGTCCACACCCTTGGGCGCGGCGGCGGCGGCAACCGGCACCGGAGCGGCAACCGGAGCAGCGGCGACCGGGGCAGCAGCAGCCGGTGCAGCGGCGGCCTTCGGCGCGCCACCCTTCAGGGCGGCTTCCACATCGGCCTTCACCACGCGGCCATGCGGGCCGGTGCCAGCCACGCCCGACAGGTCCAGACCGCTCTGCGCCGCCATGCGGCGGGCCAGCGGGCTGGCGAACACGCGGTCACCATGGGCTGCGGCGGCAGGTGCCGCCGCAACCGGGGCCGGAGCCGCAGCAACCGCCGGAGCGGAGGCAGCAGCTGGGGCAGCGGCGGGAGCCGGTGCCGCAGCTTCCTTGGGTGCGCCAGACAGGGCGGATGCATCCTCCCCATCTTCCAGGATGATGGCGATGCGGGTATTCACCGCCACGCCCTCGGTCCCTTCGGCCACCAGGATCTTGCCCAGCGTACCTTCGTCCACGGCCTCCACTTCCATGGTGGCCTTGTCGGTCTCGATCTCAGCCAGCACGTCGCCGGACTTGACCTTATCGCCTTCCTTTTTCACCCACTTCGCCAGCTTGCCTTCCGTCATGGTCGGCGACAGCGCGGGCATCAGGATATCAACGGGCATCTTAAGAGCCTCCCTTTGCCTTATTTGCGGTAGGTGACGGATTTGACGGCGGCCACGACATCGTCGGGCTGCGGCAGGGCCAGCTTTTCCAGGTTGGCCGCATAGGGCAGCGGCACATCCTTGGCGCAAACGCGGACCACCGGCGCATCCAGATAGTCGAAGGCATGTTCCATCATGACCGCAGCCATTTCGGAACCGATACCGGCAAACGGCCAGCTTTCCTCGACCGAAACCAGACGGTTGGTCTTCTTCACGCTCTCGACGATGGTGTCGATATCCAGCGGACGGATGGAGCGCAGGTTGATGACCTCGGCACTGATCCCCTCGGCGGCCAGCTTCTCGGCGGCAGCCAGGGCATGGCCGACACAGATGGAGTAGGCGACGATGGTCACGTCCGTACCGGCGCGTTCGATCTTCGCCTTGCCAATGGGCAGGATGAAGTCGGGATCGGTCGGAACCTCGAAGCTGTGGCCATAGAGAATCTCATTCTCCAGGAACACGACCGGGTTCGGATCGCGGATGGCAGCGCGCATCAGGCCCTTGGCGTCGGCGGCGCTGTAAGGCGCGAGAACCTTCAGGCCCGGTACGTGGGCGTACCAGGAGGCGTAGCACTGGCTGTGCTGCGCGCCCACGCGGGCGGCGGCGCCGTTGGGGCCACGGAACACGATGGGGCAGCCCATCTGACCGCCCGACATGTACAGCGTCTTGGCGGCAGAGTTGATGATATGGTCGATAGCCTGCATTGAGAAGTTCATGGTCATGAACTCCACAATGGGACGCAAGCCCCCGAACGCGGCACCCACGGCCAGACCGGCAAAGCCATGTTCGGTGATCGGCGTGTCGATGACGCGCTTCTCTCCGAATTCCTGCAAAAGGCCCTGGGAGATCTTGTAGGCGCCCTGGTATTCGGCGACCTCTTCACCCATCAGCAACACGGTCTCGTCGCGGCGCATTTCGGCGGCCATGCCCTCGCGCAGGGCCTCGCGCACCGTCATGGTCTGCGTCGACTTGTACCAGTGGTCCTCATCCGACGCGGCGGGGACCGCCTTCGGCGCCGGGGCAGCCGCAACCGGGGCGACGGCCACGGGGGCCGGAGCCGGTGCAGCAGCGGCGGGTGCGGGTGCAGCCGCCGGGGCCGCCGCCTCATCCTCGCCACGAATGCTGGCGATGGGGGTGTTCACGGCGACATTCTCAGTACCCTCGGGCACCAGAATCTCGGTCAGCGTACCCTCATCGACGGCTTCCACTTCCATGGTGGCCTTGTCGGTCTCAATCTCGGCCAGCACTTCACCGCTCTTCACGGTGTCGCCTACCTTTTTCAGCCACTTGGCCAGCTTGCCTTCCGTCATGGTCGGCGACAGGGCCGGCATCAGAACCTGTACCATCTCTCAAATCCTCCGCTGCGGCCTGATCAGGCTTCGACCAGAACGTCCGTCCACAGTTCGGACGGATCGGGCTCGGGGCTGGTGGTGGCGAATTCGGCCGCGTCGGTGACGATATCCTTCACCTCGCGGTCGATCACCTTCAAGGCTTCCTCGTCGGTGATGCCCTGATCCAGCAGCAGCTTCTTCAGATTGTCGATCGGATCGCTTTCCGACCGCATCTTGTTGACCTCTTCCTTGGTCCGGTACTTGGCCGGATCGGACATGGAATGGCCGCGATAGCGGTAGGTCTTCATTTCCAGGATGACAGGGCCATTGCCGGCGCGGATATGGGCGATGGCCTTGTCAGCCGCCGCCTTCACCTCCAGCACGTCCATGCCGTTGACCTGATAGCCCGGAATGCCATAGGCGCTGCCGCGCTCGAACAGCTCACCGGCAGACGCGCGGGCCTGGGCGGTGCCCATGGCGTACTTGTTGTTCTCGATGACGAACAGGGTCGGCAGCTTCCACAGCGCCGCCATGTTGAACGTCTCGTATACCTGTCCCTGGTTGATGGCGCCGTCGCCCATGTAGCAGGCGTTCAGGCCGCCATCGCCCAGATACTTGTGCGCAAAGCCCAGGCCGGCGCCGATCGGCACCTGCGCCGCGACGATGCCATGGCCGCCGTAGAAACGCTTCTCACGGCTGAACATGTGCATCGAGCCGCCCTTGCCCTTGGAATAACCACCGGCGCGGCCCGTCAGTTCGGCCATGACGCCCCGGCTTTCCATGCCGCAGGCCAGCATGTGGCCGTGATCGCGGTAGGAGGTGATGACGCTGTCGCCCTCACGCATGGCGGCCTGGATACCGACGACGACGGCTTCCTGACCGATATAGAGGTGGCAGAAACCACCGATCAGGCCCATGCCGTACAGTTGCCCCGCCTTTTCTTCAAAACGGCGGATCAACAGCATTTCGCGGTAATAGCGGATAAGCTCGTCCTTGCTCGGCAAGGCCGGGGCCGCGGGGGCCGCTGTACGGGTGCTGCGGCGCTTGGTGACTGCCACGGGCTCCTCCCAGGGATGGGGGTTGCGGAATAGCGTGATCGCTGTGCGATGCGATAAGAGGTATCGCCACTATCCGCGGAGCGCAAGGAGTGTGCAGTGCAAAATATTGTTTTACTTGAGAAAATCAGCGTTAACCTGTTTTAGGCTAATCGCCTTGTTTTCAGCAACTTACCGACCTTGGTCGGGATTGCCCTGCGTGGACTGCGTGGCAGAGCGTCGCGGAAGGAGGATTACCATATCGTCAGGGTGCGACTGGTTCAGGACGGCGCGCGCCCGCTCCTCCAGAAGGTCGGGGTCCAGATTGTCGGGGCGCAGCAGGCTGGCCCGGCGCTCCATCTCCTCCCGCTCCCCACGCACTTGATCCAGGGTGGATTGTGCGCGCGCAACCTCGCTTTGCAGGTGCGTCAGGGCCACAAGGCCGCGATCACCATGCACCGTGTGATAGGCGAAATAGGCCACCACGGACACGCCGATCATCGGCCCGACAACCTGTCGGACGGTACGGCCAAGGGCGGAGCGGAGGGTGCGGATCGTCGTCATGGCCGGATGGAATCACAGCCCGAGTCGCGCGGTCAATGACAAAGGTGGAAACGCGACGAAAAATCACGCTGAATCAGATGGGTATAGCCGAAAGGGTTAGGATCAGAAGGGGGGCCAAACAAAAAGGGCGGCCCCGTGGGACCGCCCTTTCGTAACTCAGCAAACGACTATCGATCAGCCGCGCTTAAGTGCCGAACGGCCCGGATAGACGGACGCCACGCCCAGGCCTTCCTCAATGCGGATCAACTGGTTGTACTTGGCAATCCGGTCCGAACGGGAGAGCGACCCGGTCTTGATCTGACCGCAATTGGTAGCGACGGCCAGGTCGGCGATGGTGCTGTCCTCGGTCTCGCCCGAACGGTGCGAGAGGACGGCGGTGTAGCCGGCATTTTGTGCAATGCGCACGGCTTCCAGCGTCTCCGTCAGGGTACCGATCTGATTGACCTTCACCAGGATGGAGTTGCCCACACCCTTCTTGATGCCGTCGGACAAGCGGACCGGGTTGGTGACGAACAGGTCGTCGCCCACCAACTGCACCTTGCCGCCGATGGCATCGGTCAGCAGCTTCCAGCCTTCCCAATCATCCTCAGCCATGCCGTCTTCGATGGACACGATCGGGTACTTCGACACCAGATCGGCCCAGTAGGCGACCATTTCCGCCGGGGTCAGGCTCTTGCCCTCGCCTTCCAGCTCATACTTGCCATTCTTGAAGAACTCGGTCGAGGCGGCGTCGAGTGCAAGCAGCACATTCTCACCGGCCTTGTACCCGGCATCGGCAATGGCGGCGACGATGAAGTCCAGGGCCTCGGTTGTCGAGGACAGGTTGGGGGCAAAGCCGCCCTCGTCGCCCACGGCGGTGTTGTGGCCGGCGGCCTTCAGCTTCTTCTTCAGGGCGTGGAAAATCTCGGCACCCACGCGGATGGCCTCGGCGCAGGTTTCCGCACCAACCGGCATCACCATGAATTCCTGGATGTCGATGGGGTTATCGGCATGGGCGCCGCCATTGATGATGTTCATCATCGGCACGGGCAGAATGCGGGCATTGGCCCCGCCGACATAGCGATAGAGCGGCAGGTCCAGCTCATCGGCAGAGGCCTTGGCCACAGCCATCGACACGCCCAGGATGGCGTTGGCGCCCAGGCGGCCCTTGTTCGGCGTGCCGTCCAGATCGATCATGGCCTGGTCGATGGCAACCTGATCGGTGCTTTCCAGACCGACCAGCGTGTCGGCGATCTCGCCATTCACGGCCTCAACGGCTTTCAGCACACCCTTGCCCAGGTAACGGGCCTTGTCGCCATCGCGCAGTTCGACGGCTTCATGCGCGCCGGTGGAGGCGCCCGACGGAACGGCGGCCCGGCCAAAGGCGCCGGATTCCAGACGAACCTCAACCTCAACAGTCGGGTTGCCGCGGCTGTCGAGGATTTCGCGCGCGTGAATGTCGATGATGGCGGACATGGGGCCTCTCTTTTCCGTGGGCTTGGATGCCGTGAACCCGAAAAGGGTAAATACGGGATGAAGGGGATAACGCCAGATGCCGCCCCTCGACAAGGGACGGTTTCGCTACCCCGCCGTGCCCGCCGGCCCCGCCGACCGCGTCCCACCGATTGGGATGGTCATGGGAAGCTGCCGCTTGGCTCCCTGCACCCCTGCATAGAAGGCGGAAAGCAAGGCGAAA
>JAEMSB010000805.1 GCA_016463045.1 Niveispirillum sp. | reverse complement strand
AAATTGATGTTGGCGGCAAGCTGTTCAGCGGCGGATGCCATAAAAGGCCTCTTGGCAAGTCACTGGTCCGGCCGAAACGGAGGGCCGGCCACTCTCACGCGTATCAACAGGACATAGGGGCATGTGGTCAACATGAAAAACACCAGCACCAGTATGCCATGTGCATCTGGCAGGTGTCCGTTACGCCACAGGACCCGGCATCCGGGCTGTCAACGGCCGTTATTCTTTCCGACCATAGGGGTAAGGCCATCGCGCGGCAGGGTCAATGCCACCAATGTAGGGGCTGCGGCATCTTGTGCCGATCCTGCGCGGGGCGGGATTCAGGCCGCCGCCGTCTCACTCATCAGGCCCACCATGTTCCCCTCGCTGTCGCGGCAGATGGCGAGATGGATATCCTTGCCGCCGACCCGCGCGATGAGGTGGGCCGGCTGTACAACGGGCGCGCCGGCGGCCTCCAGCGCCGCCTGTGCCGCCGCCGCGTCGGGCACGTTGTAGTAAAGGATAGGGCCGGCAACCTGCTCCTGCCCTTCCTGCGGCCCCAGCATCAGGCGGGTCTGACCGCACTGAAAGAAGGCCAGCGACGGCGGCGCGTCGAACAGATGCGTAAGGCCCAGCACATCCCGGTAAAAGGCGCGGGCGCGCTCCAGGTTTTGAACCGGAATGGCTACCTGCACGATATGCGAGGGGTTCAAGCCCATGGATCACCTTTCCGCCGGATGATAATGTTTAGCTCAAGATAATTATTGGCAAAGCTAACAATGTCCGTAAAGCAGCCCCATGATTGGCCGGACAGCGTTGCCGGGCGGCTGCATGCCGCGTCTATTAGGCTGCTGCGACTATTGCGTCGGGAAGATGATGATAGCGGTCTGACGGCGCCACGCCTGTCGGCGCTGTCGGTGCTGGTCTTCGGGGGGCCCCGGTCCCTGGGCGAGTTGGCGGCAGCCGAACAGGTGCGCCCGCTCACCATAAGCCGGATCGTCGATGCGCTGGCGGCGGCGGCGCTGGTCAGCCGTGATCCCGACCCGACGGACCGGCGCGGGGTCCGCATCACCGCAACGGAGACCGGGCGCGCCCTGCTGCTGGCCGGGCTGGCCCGCCGGGTTGCCGCACTGTAGGCGCGGCTGGCGCCATTGACGGTCGAAGAGCGGCAGGTATTGAAGCGTAGCGTGGAAATCCTGGAGCGCGTTCTGCGCTGACCCGCCGTCCATGGGGACCAAATGCAAAGACGCCCGGCTCAATCAAGCCGGGCGCCCTTCGCAGCCATATCTCAAGAATTCCCGCCACATTTGAAATCTGGAACGCCAACCATGCTGGGCACTCCAAATGCCCCGGCTGTAATGCGCCGGTGCGGATGGTGACCGGGCAGTGCCTAGCGGTGCTTGCCGCCTTCACCGCCCCGGTTCGTCACCACCGATGCCACGCCCTAATAACAACATAAGCAACTCACTAACGTCAAGTCGTTTATCATGGCGACGTTTAATGTCACATGCCTGCTTGCCGAGGCGGAGCGCCAAAACGCAACAAGGCCCCGGATTGCTCCGGGGCCTTGTCACATACTTTACCAACGGCGTTGGTGGAACCGATCAGGCCTCGACGGCCGGCAGATTCACCTTGCCACCAGCAGCCTCGACCGCAGCGACGGCACCGGCGGAAGCGCCAGCCACGTCGAAGGTCACGGCGGCCTTGATGGCGCCCTTGTTCAGCAGACGCACGCCATCGGCGGATACACGCACCAGGCCGGCC
>JAEMSB010000280.1 GCA_016463045.1 Niveispirillum sp. | reverse complement strand
CCACCACGCCCTTGGCGCGGATATATTCGATGATGGCCGACTGCACCGTGTCGGGCGACTGGTAAACGACGGTGCTGCCATCCAGGCCCGGCACCGAACCGCCGCCATTGGCGCGGTAATTATTGGTGACGACCAGGAACTCCTGTTTGTCGTCAATGGGCTTGCCCTGGAACATCAGGTCCTTGATGCGGTGTGCCTTGTCATTGGCCAGCTTGCCATCGCGGTCGAACCGTTCGGGCTGCGTCAGGTCGATGCTGTAGGTCACACCGTCGATAATGTCGAAGGAATAGGCGGGCACCCGGACATTCACCAGCGACTGCGGCTCCTTCTTGTTGGCATCAATGACCGACAGGGCGCGGGACGACATTTCCAGCCAGTCGCGCACCTGCGCGCCCGTCAGTTTCACGACGGCCAGTTGGTTGGGATAGACATAAAGGTCGGCGACATTGCGGATGGCCACGCTGCCCGCGGCAATGTCGGTATAGAAGGCCGGACCCGGCCGCCCGCCCGACTTGAACGGTGCTGCCGCCGACAGGATGGGCAGAGCGGCCAGCTCCGTCCCGGCCAGGGCACGCGCCACATAGGCCCGCTGCGCCTCGGCCACCAGCTCCACCCCGGCGCTATCGCCCAGGAAGGAGAAATAGGAATGGATGCGGGCCGTCACCTTGCCCACGGGGCGGCGGACATAATCCAGCGTGCCCTGATGGCTGGGGGCCAGCAGGGTGCCAACCTCGGCGTCGGGTTCGGCCACCACCATGCGGCCATCCTGGCGTTCCTGTATGGGCTTGGCCATGGCCGTGCCCTCCACGACCTGCCAGCCCTTGCCCTTCTTTTCCAACTTCAACTGGATCATGCCCAGATGGCTGCCATAGGAACCGGACATCACCAGCGGCTTGCCATTGATGGTGCCCTTGGCAAGGTCGGCCTTGGGCAGACCCTCATAATCCTTGCCGGGGAAGACACGGTGGCTGTGGCCCGTGATGACGGCATCGACGCCCGCCACCTCGGTCAGGGCGTTGGAGATGTTTTCCTCGCCCCCTTCGCGCGGGAAGAAGGACAGGCCCGAATGGGACAGGACGATGATGACATCGGCCCCTTCCTTTTTCATGCGCGGGACATAGACATTGGCCATATCGATAATGTCCCGGGTGGTGACGCGGCCTTCCAGCTTGTCCTTGTCCCAGGTCATGATCTGCGGGGTCAGCAGGCCCAGGATGCCCACCTTCACCTTATGCTTGGCGCCCTTGTCATCGACCAGGGTGCGTTCCTGGATGACATAGGCCGGGTAGAGGGTGGGGTCGTTGGCCGGGTCCTTGTCGCCATCAACCTTGAAGACATTGCCCGCCAACACGGGGAACTTTGCCCCTGCATAGACATTGTGCAGCACGTCCAAGCCGAAATTGAATTCGTGATTGCCCAGGACGGCGGCGTCATAGCCCAGCAGGTTCATGGTGGCCATGGCGGGATGGGTGGGCTTGTCCTTGCCCACGCCGCGCTCGCGCACGACCCAGTCGCCCATGGGTGTGCCCTGGATAAGATCGCCATTATCCAGCAGCAGCGTATTGGGGTTGGCAGCGCGTGCCGCCCGGATCAGCGGGGTGACGCGCACCAGACCGACACCGGCATCCGGCTTGTCGGCATAATAATCGTAATCCTCCAAATACATATGCAGGTCGGTGGTGGCCAGTACCTGCAAGTCGATCTTCTCCTGCGCGCCGGCATGACCGGTCATTGACAGGAACAGGGCGCCCGCCATCAGGGCACAGGAGGGGAGATTACGAATCACGGAAAGCGCTCCATCGGGTTCTGTTGCCGCCCGGCAGCAGGTGCGTCGCAGCAATCACGGTTAAGAAATGCAGGAGACGCGGGTCTCGCCCCTCCGAACCGTCATGCTGCGCCGCAAAACTGTGGCGGTAATGATACGCTGGTCGAGATATAGCCGTTCAAGCCCCTGCAGGCATAGCTGCAGAGGTGCGTGTCATGGAACTGTAATTTATTCGTTACCTAAGCGTCACGGGCATCTGGTGTTGTCCGCGCAATCCGGTCCGGCTTATTGGGGGCTTTCGTATGACCATCGAGAATAAGAAGGCGGCGTCGATCCTGCGCCGTCACCTGTCCGTTTTGAATATCGGCACCGGCGCCCTGGCGCTGGCCGTTGCGTCTTCCTGGGCCGTCCCGGCCATCGCGCAGCAGACGACCTCGTCCATGACGGGTCAGATCGTGACCGCCGCCGGCGCTCCGGCCACGGGTGCCGAAGTCACCATCGTCCATACGCCGTCCGGTACGCGTTCGGTCACCAGCGTCAATGACCAAGGCCGTTTCCAGGCCGGCGGTCTGCGCGTCGGCGGCCCCTACACCGTGACCATCACCGCTCCCGGCGCTGAGCCGCAGGTGCTGGAAGGCATCTTCATCTCCCTGGGCGAGCCGTTCGCCCTGGATCTGGCGCTGGGCAGCCAGATGGAAGAGATCGTGGTGTCCGGTCAGCGTCTGGCCGCCAAGACGGTCGGCGTTGGCACCAATTTCGGCCAGCGCGAGATCGCCAACGCGCCGTCCATCGCGCGCGATCTGAAGGATATCATCCGCAACGATCCGAAGGTCTTCATCGACGTCACGAACTCCAACGCGATCCAGATCGCGGGCACCAACGGTCGCTTCAACAGCCTGACCGTTGACGGCGTGAAGCAGAATGACGATTTCGGCTTGAACAATGGCGGTTACCCGACCCAGCGCTCGCCGCTGTCGATCGACGCCATTGACGGCCTGTCCGTGCTGACGGCCCCGTATGATGTCGAATATTCGGGCTTCCAGGGCGGCACGATCAACGTCGTGACCAAGTCGGGCACGAACGATCCGCACGGCTCTTTCTACTATTATTATGGCGATGACAGCCTGTCGGGCACCAAATCGGGTGACCGCAGCAACCTGATCAGCCCCTATAAGGAGACCACCTGGGGTGGCTCGCTGGGCGGCGCGCTGGTCCAGGACAAGCTGTTCTTCTACGTGAACTACGAAAAGTTCAAGAGCCAGGCCCCAGTGGTGTTCGGCACGTCTGACAGCGGTCTTGGCAACCCGATCACGGGTGTCACCTCGGCCAACGTCACGCAGATTCAGCAGATCGCGCAGTCCGTTTATGGCTATGACACGCTGGGTCTGGCCGCCGGTAATCTGCCGGAAGAGGATGAGAAGATCCTCACCAAGCTGGACTGGAACATCAACGATGATCACCGTGCCTCGTTCGCTTACCAGCGCAACGTCGGCAACAACATCATTGACGCAAGCTCCAGCCAGGGTACGCGTCAGCTGTCCTTGCAGTCGAACTTCTACGACCGCAAGCAGATCATGGACAGCTACTCGTTCCAGCTGTTCTCCGACTGGACGTCGGATTTCTCGACCGAAGTCAAGCTGGCCCGCAAGGACGTGGAATCGCTGCGCAATCCGCTGAACGGCTTGGGCTTCGGCGAAATGCGTATCGCCACCCCCGCCGTCGGCACGACGCCGGGCGGTGTCGTCATCATCGGTCCTGACCTGTCCTCGCACAGCAACTATCTGACCACGACGACCGACAGCGCCAAGCTGAAGGGCACCTACCTGCTGGGCGACCACAAGATCACGGCTGGTTACGAGTACGATAAGTACGATTACTATAACCTGTTCCTGCAGCGCAGCTTGGGATACTGGGAATTCCCGTCCATCGCGGCTTTCCAGGCCCGTCAGGCTTCGTTGTTCCGTTACGCCAACGCTGTGTCGGGCAACCCCGACGACGCCGCAGCCAAGTGGAAATACGCGCAGCATTCCTTGTACCTGCAGGATACGTGGGATGTGACGCCGGAATTCCAGATCCAGGGCGGTCTGCGCTACGAACGGTTCAACACCAGCGATACGCCGTTGCTGAACAACAACTTCGTCACGCGTTACGGTTTCAACAACAACGAAACCCTGGACGGTCGTGACCTGTGGCTGCCACGCTTGGGCATCACCTATGAACCGTTCGAAGGCACCACCGTCCGCGCCGGTGCTGGCCTGTTCAGCGCCATTGGCCCGGCCGTCTGGCTGTCCAACAACTACAGCAACGACGGCGTGACGCAGCGTGCAATCACCGTCACGCGTCCCACGACGGGCACCGTCTCTGCCGCCGACGCCCTGCTGCTGAACAATGTCACCGGTCAGGTGCCGGCGTCTGCCAACACCCGCCTGCAGAACGTGGGTGAAGGCTTCGTCAACGCCCTGGATCCGAACTTCAAGATCCCCTCCTCCTGGAAGTACAGCCTGTCGATCGACCAGGAAGTGGACATCCCCTATCTTGGCGATGACTGGCTGTTCACGGCGGAGGCTATCTATACCGAGGTGAAGGACGCGGCCTTCTACCGCGACCTGCGCCTGGTGCAGACGGGGACGGCGCCTGACGGTCGCCCGATCTATGGCCGCCGCACCTATACGACGGCTCCGGACAATCGCGGGGCCACCGGCTCTGATCTGGTGCTGACCAACACCGGTTCGGGTGAAAGCCTGGTTCTGTCGCTGTACTTCAGCAAGCTCTGGACCAGCGACGTGGGCGACTTCAACCTGGGTGGCGGCTACGCTTATCAGGACGTGACGGATGTCGGTCCGGGCACCAGCTCTGTCGCCGGCTCCAACTATGAGCAGTATACGACCTTCGACGTGGGCAGCGATGCCGATGGTACCTCGATCTACGAGACCAAGCACCGCTTCACGGGTAACGCGACCTACTCCCTCGAATATTTCGATGGGTACAAGACGTCTTTCAGCCTGTTCGGTCAGGCCTATTCGGGTAAGCCTTACAGCCAGGTGTTCACCTGCTCGGCCGCTATCAACCCGTTCGGCGATCCGGCCTGCCAGAACAGCACCCGTTCGCGTCAGCTGATGTATGTGCCGACCGGTGCCAACGATCCGCTGGTTGACTGGACCGCTTCGGCGGCTGGCACCAACGGTCAGGGTCTGAACGGCGTCACCGCCGCCAGCATGGACGCTTACATCGCCCGCAACGGCCTGGATAAGTATCGGGGCGGCATCGTTCCGCGCAACTCGGCACTCAGCTCCTGGACCTACCAGGTGGACGCCAAGTTCGCGCAGGAGATCCCGGCGCCGATTGAAGGTCACAAGGCCACCTTCACGTTGGACATCCTGAACCTGACCAACCTGCTCAACAGCGATTGGGGCCGTCAGGAGCAGGTATCCTTCTTCCACGCCAACCGTGCCGTCACGGCCCGGATTGTTAATGGCCGTTATGTCTTCAACGGCCCGCTGACCGATCCGCAGCAGACCATCTCCAACCGCGCTTCGGTCTGGAAGGTCCAGCTGGGTGTGAAGTACGAGTTCTGATCCTTCTTCAAGCAGGATCAATGAGTTGGGGAAAGGCGGCCTTCGGGCCGCCTTTTTTCGTTATGGCAGCCTTGCAGCCGCCGGGGCCGGTAATGATCTTTCTATTTCCTCTGGGCAGTATCGGATTGACAGGTATTTTGGTAAAATTGCGTTCATGATTGCCATGTCCGACACCCCGGCCGAACGCCGGATACATCCGCGTAACCCGACAGAACCCATCTTCCTGATGGTCGCCGGCCGCCCGTCCCGTCTGCTTGACTGGTCGTTCGGGGGCCTGCGCGTCCGTCCGGAACAGGCCGGTGGTTTCATCGTGGGACAGCGCGTGGATGTCACGATCCTGCGCCCCGACGGGCACAGCTGGGCCCGCCTGCCCGTCACCATCCGCCATGTCGATCATGAGGATGGGGGGGCGCTGGGCGTCATGCTGGTCGACCGGCTGTCGGCCTTCCCGCTGCTGCTGGAACTGTTCAACCACTCGCTGGCGCGGGCTTAGAGTGTGATCGCTTCAAATGGGTGCATTTGAAGCGTGAATCACACGACAAACCTCACCCCGTACGCCTGCTTGCCCTTTCCCTGCCGCCCGTCGCATGCTGTGCCCCGGAAATGGGGAGCTTGAGCGTTGCACGATCTTGAAATTCTGATGCGTCTGGGCACGGCGCTGGCCATCGGCCTGCTGGTCGGGCTGGAACGGGGCTGGCGGTCGCGCGATCTGGCCGATGGGCAGCGCGCGGCGGGCCTGCGCACCTTTGCGCTGTCGGGCCTGCTGGGCGGTGTGGCCGGCGCGCTGGCGCATGGGCTGGATAATCTGCTGTTCCTGGGCCTGGCCTTTCTGGGCTTTGCGGGTGCCTTCACGGCCTTCCACTGGCTGGAGTCGCGGGAAGAGGGCAAGAATTCGGTTACCGGTGTCGTCTCCGGCCTGCTGGTCTTCCTGCTGGGTGCCTATGCCATGCTGGGGGAAATCCGCGTCGCTGTGGCGGCGGGTGTGGCCGCGACCCTGCTGCTGGCCCTGCGTGATCCACTGCATGAATGGCTGCGGCGTCTGCAATGGGTGGAAATCCGCGCCGTCCTGATCCTGGCGGTGATGAGTTTTCTGGCCCTGCCCGTCCTGCCCAACGG
>JAEMSB010000804.1 GCA_016463045.1 Niveispirillum sp. | reverse complement strand
GGACAATGACGAACTGTCCTTCTTCCCCCTGATTTACTGGCCCGTGACGGAGGGGCAGACCAGCCTGTCCGACGCGGCGCGCAACCGCCTGAACGCCTATATGCGCCAAGGCGGCATGGTCCTGATCGATACACGCACGCCCAGCGCTGCCGGCGATGGGCCGGGTGGGCCAGGGCTGGAGGCGCTGCTGCGCGGGCTGGATATCCCGCCGCTGGCCCCTGTCGGTCCCGAACATGTGCTGACCAAGGCCTTCTACCTTCTGGGCGAGTTCCCCGGACGCTATGCCGGCGGCGAACTGTGGGCCGAGGCGCGGGAGGATAATGCCAGCAATGACGGCGTCTCCGCCATCCTGATCGGGTCCAATGACTGGGCCGCCGCCTGGGCCATGGATGAACGGGGCCGCCCCCTCTATCCCGTTGTTCCGGGACCGGAACGACAGAGGGAGATCGCCTATCGTGTCGGCATCAATATGGTTATGTATGCCCTGACCGGCAATTATAAGGCCGATCAGGTGCATGTGCCCGCCATCCTGGAAAGGCTGGGCCAATGATCGGGCAGGACATTGCCTTTGCCCCGCTGATCCCCTGGCCCGCCCTGATCCCGTTGGCCTTGCTGGCGGTGGTGATCGCCGGTTACGGGCTGTATCGCCGGGCGCGCGGTGGCTGGTGGCGCCTGGGCGGGCTGCTGGTTCTGGTCCTGGCCCTGTCCAACCCGTCGCTGGTGACCGAGAAGCGGGAGCCGATCAAGGATGTGGCCGTGGTCGTCATCGACCAGTCGCCCAGCCAGAAGATCGGCGACCGCACCGCCCGCACCGAGAAGGCAGCCGCCGCGATCCAGGAGAAGCTGTCACGCTTTCCCGATCTGGAGGTGCGGGTGGTGCGCGCCGGCGGTGGGACCGGCGGTGAGGCGGAGGTGGAGGAAACCCGCCTGATGGAAGCAATGACCCGGGCTGTGTCGGATGTGCCGCGCGGTCGGCTGGCCGGTGCCATCCTTATCACCGACGGGCAGGTGCATGACGTGGCATCCACCCTGCCCTCGCTGGCCGATTTTGGGCCGGTCCATGCCCTGCTGACGGGCGACAGGGACGAGGGCGACCGCCGCCTGACCATCGTGCAGGCCCCCAGCTTCGGCATTGTCGGCAAGGACATCACCTTCACCATCCGCATTGACGACCTGCCCGCCGCTGCCGCCGGCGAGGTGGCATCCGTCACCCTGCGCCAGGACGGGCAGGACCCGATCGGCATGGCCGTGCCTGTGGGACAGGAGGTGCCGATCACCCTGCCCCTGAACCATGGCGGGCTGAACATCGTCGAACTGACGGCAGAGGCCGGGCGGCGCGAACTGACGCTGGCCAATAACCGCGCTGCTGTCGTGGTCAATGGCGTGCGCGACCGGCTGCGCGTGCTGTTGGTCTCGGGGGAGCCGCATGCGGGGGAACGCACCTGGCGTAACCTGTTGAAGGCCGATCCCGCCGTCGATCTGGTGCATTTCACCATCCTGCGTCCGCCGGAAAAGAATGACGGTACACCCATCCGCGAACTGTCGCTGATCGCCTTTCCGATCCGCGAGCTGTTTGAGATGAAGCTGTCGGAATTCGACCTGATCATCTTTGACCGCTACAAGAAGCGCGGCGTCATCAACAACATGTACCTGGCCAATATCGCCGAGTATGTGGAAAAGGGCGGCGCGTTTCTGGAGGCCAGCGGCCCGACCTTTGCCACGCCCATGTCGCTCTACCGCTCCCCCATCGGCAC
>JAEMSB010000803.1 GCA_016463045.1 Niveispirillum sp. | reverse complement strand
GTGCACCATCAGCCCCGGCCCTTCACGGCGGGCTTTGCGGCTCTGGCGGCGTGCTTGGCCCTGCTGCTGGCCGTGCCGCCGCACTGGCTGGCCTGGGCGCGGGAGAAGCATGTGACGGCGAAGGGGGAGATACGGGCGGTCCAGCTTTGGGATGGCAGCGAAATCCGCCTGGATGCCGACAGCGCGGTGGAGGTCGCCTATGGCCCGTTCAGCCGGGATATCCGCCTGACAAGGGGGGAGGCCTCCTTCAAGGTCGCGAAAAGCCGCCTTCGCCCCTTCGCTGTCACCGCCGACCACCTGACCATTGTGGCGACCGGCACGGAATTCATCGTGGAGGATGCGGTCGACACGCGTGTCACCCTGCTGGAGGGCGGGGTGGATTTGCGCGACCCGGCCAGCGACCGGGTGACAGGCCGCCTTGCCCCCGGCCAGATGGCGGTGGCCGACGGCACCACGCCGCCCCGCATCGCCAGCGCCGATATCGAGCAGGCCGGTGCCTGGCGCCAGGGCCGCCTGATCTTCAACCAGACCAGTCTGGGCGAGGCCCTGACCCGCTTCGCCCGCTATGGCGGCCCGCGCGTGACCCTGTCGGAAAACGCAGCAGCGCTGCAGGTCAGCGGCGTCTTCGCCACGCGCGACGTGGAGTAATTCGTAGCCGGGGCCGCGAAACTGCACGGGCTTGCAGTGACACGCGGCGGCGATGGCGGCCTGACCCTGACGGTGGAACGGCCAAGCGGCGGGGGTAGGGGGTCTATTCGAACAGCTCAGCATGCGTGCCGCAGTTAACGAGATAGAGCACATCCCCGTCGATCTCGTACATCAGCAGGAAGTCACCTCCGATATGGCATTCCCTGTACTGCCGCAGGTCACCCTCCAGCTGGTGGTCCTTGTATTCAGGCGGTAGCGGTCCGTCATTGGCGGCCAGCATCAGGATCACCTTCTTCAGGGCGACCATATCTGACCGACCGGCCCGGCTGTGCCGGTCCCAACTTTTGATGAAGCGTTTGGTCTGTTCAATATCACGCGGGCGGCTGGTGCGTTTAGCCATGCCGGGCCTTCCGTGCGGCCTTCAACGCCTCGACCTCACTCATCGCTTCCAGCGTTTCCGGCGTGGGCTTGCGGGGGCGGCCATTCTTCTTCGCGATGATCTCCGCCCCGATCTCTTGGATCATCCCGACCTCAGCGGGGGGAACCTTGTCCAGGTCGATGGCGCCGTGCTGCATGATGACCTTCAGGGCCTGATAGGCCCGCCGCTGCTGCCGTTGCAGGCCGGCGACACTGCTTCTGAGCGTTCCCATGGCTTTCTCCCGATCCTTCCGTATGAAAAGGAAAGTATAAGCAGTGTTTCATGGGATTCAAAGGGGATTGCCACCATGACACTTCCATGACCCCTGGATGAAAGTTCCGCATCGGCCCGGAAACCGCCTTCCGGCTGCGTCTATCCCGTTGTCCATGCCGGCAATGCCCGGCTGTCCCACGGGAGAGTTCCGATCATGCGTATGCGTTCCCTGGCCCTTGGCGTTTCCGCCCTGGCGATCCTGTCCTTTGTGCCCAGCCCGACCTTGGCACAGGGCCAGCCGGTGGCGGCCTCGCCCGCTGCCTTCACCCTGGCCCCGCGTGATCTGGGCGATGCGCTGGTGGCCCTTGGCCGGCATTACGGGCGCAACATCCTGTTCACCCCGGCGCAGGTGGCGGGCAAGCGGTCGGCCCCCGTCACGTCCGCCGCCGGCTTTGACGCCGCGCTGAAGGCGCTGC
>JAEMSB010000802.1:1140-1763 GCA_016463045.1 Niveispirillum sp. | reverse complement strand
GGCGCGGCGCCGGGCGCTGGATTATATGGGCCTGAAGGCTGGCGATGCCCTGATCGGCATGCCCATCGACGGTGCCTTTATCGGCAGCTGCACCAACAGCCGCCTGTCGGACCTGCGCGCGGCGGCTGCCGTGCTGAAGGGGCGGAAGGTCGCGGCGGGCGTTCGCGCCATCTGCGTTCCCGGCTCCATGCAGGTGAAGGCGGCGGCAGAGGCTGAGGGGCTGCATCTGGTGTTTCAGGCTGCCGGCTTTGAATGGCGTGAAAGCGGCTGTTCCATGTGCTTCTTCGCGGGCGGCGAACATTTCGGCAAGGGGCAGCGTGTTGTCACCTCCACCAACCGCAATTTCGAAAACCGCCAGGGGCCGGGCACCCGCTCGCATCTGGCCAGTCCCGTGACCGTGGCGGCCTCTGCCATCGCCGGCCATATCGCCGATCCACGGTCATTTCTGGGGGAGGGGTGATATCATGCAAAAGTTCACCCGCCTGACCGGCATCGCCGCCCCGCTGTTCCGCGCCAATGTCGATACCGACGCCATCATCCCCTCACGCGAGATGAAGAAAGTATCGAAGGAGGGGTTGGGCGAGGGCATGTTCGCCGACTGGCGCTACAGCGATGTGGCAAAC
>JAEMSB010000802.1:0-1130 GCA_016463045.1 Niveispirillum sp. | reverse complement strand
CTGCCGCTGGTTCTGCCGGAACCGTCGGTGGCGGCGTTGGCGCAGGCGGCAACGCCGCAGCTCCTGACCGTCGATCTGGCCGCGCAAAGTGTGCGTGTGCCCGACGGCACCGAACTGCCCTTCACCATCGCGCCCGCCGACAAGGAAATGCTGCTGGAAGGGCTGGATGCCATCGGCGTCACCCTGAAACGGCTACCCGCCATCAGGGATTTCGAAGGCAGCTACCGCGCCCGCAATCCCTGGCTTTTCTTCTGACTTTCAGCGTTCGAGGTTTCTCATGTCGCAGGACGACAAGACCGCCACCCCGTTACCCCTGGCTGGATTGAAGGTGGTGGAATTCACCCACATGGTCATGGGTCCCACCGTGGGCATGGTGCTGGGTGATCTGGGCGCCGATGTGGTGAAGGTTGAACCGATTGGGGGCGACAATACCCGCCGCCTTCTGGGGTCGGGTGCCGGCTATTTCCCCATGTATGGCCGCAGCAAGCGCAGCCTGTCGGTGGACCTGAAATCGCCGGAAGGCAAGCAGATCGCCTTTGACCTGATCGACAAGGCCGATGTCCTGATCGAGAATTTCCGCCCCGGCGCCATGGATGCGCTGGGTTTCGGGGAAGAGGCGCTGAAGGCACGTAATCCCGGACTGATCTATTGCTCTGCCAAGGGCTTCCTGTCCGGTCCCTATGAACATCGCGCCGCCCTGGATGAGGTGGCGCAGATGATGGGCGGCCTTGCCTATATGACCGGTCCGCCGGGCCGCCCCCTGCGCGCCGGGGCGTCGGTGATCGACGTGATCGGCGGGCTGTTCGGGGTGATCGGCGTGCTGGCAGCGCTGATCCAGCGCGGTACGCTGGGCCGGGGCCAGACCGTGAAATCGGCCCTGTATGAGAATTGCGTGTTCCTGGTGGGACAGCACATGGCCCAGTATGTCGTGACCGGCACCGCCGCGCGCCCCATGCCCGTGCGTATCTCCGCCTGGGCCATCTATGACCAGTTCCAGACGAAGGACGATCAGACCGTCTTTGCCGGTGTCGTCACCGACGGGCAGTGGGTGGGTTTCTGCAAGGCGTTCGGCCTGGATGATTTCGCCGCCGACGAGACGCTGGCCAAGAATAATGGCCGGGTTCAGGCCC
>JAEMSB010000279.1 GCA_016463045.1 Niveispirillum sp. | reverse complement strand
GGCTGTAGGAGATGCCGGTAGCACCGGCACGGCCGGTACGACCGATACGGTGCACGTAATCTTCGGCCACGCGCGGCAGGTCGAAATTGATGACGTGGGACAGATCGGAAATGTCGATGCCGCGGGCAGCAACGTCGGTGGCGACCAGCACATTGATGCGGCTGTCACGCAGCCACTGCACCACGCGGTTACGCTCGCGCTGCTGCATGTCGCCATGCAGCGGCATGGCGCGGTGGCCCTGCTCAGAAAGGCGGTCGGCCATCACATCGCAATCGGCCTTGGTGGCCATGAAGATGATGCCCTTGCCGAAGGCTTCATCTTCCAGCAAGCGGGCCAGCAGCTTGTGCTTGTGGTCCAGGCCGTCGGCGCGCAGCCAGCGCTGCTCAATGGAGGTATTGGTGACGGCCTTGCCGGCCACATCGACCCGCACCGGGTTCTTGGTCAGGCTGGCGGCCAGCTTTTCCGCGGTGCGGTCCAGCGTGGCGGTGAACAGCAGGGTCTGGCGGCCTTCCGGGCAGGCGCCGGCAATCTGTTCAACCGCGTCGCGGAAGCCCATGTCCAGCATGCGGTCAGCTTCGTCCAGCACCAGCATCTCGATGCAGGACAGGTCGACCTTGCCGTTTTCCAGATGGTCGATCAGGCGGCCCGGCGTGGCGACGATCAGATCGGCGCGGCGGCGCAGCATCTCGATCTGGGCGCGATAGGGCATGCCACCCAGCACGGTGCCGGTCTGGATGCGACCGAACTTCGACAGAAGGCGAACCTGCTCCAGCACCTGGCTGGCCAGTTCACGCGTCGGGGTCAGCACCAGGACGCGCGGGCCCCAGGAACCGGCCTGACGCTCCGACGCGGCGATACGGGCCAGCGCCGGCAGCACGAAAGCAGCGGTCTTGCCGGTGCCGGTGTTTGCGGATGCCACGACATCCTGGCCCTCCAGCGCGGCGGGAATGGCCTGCGCCTGGATCGGGGTCGGGTTGACATAGCCCAGCTCGGCCACGGCCTGCATCAGGGAAGCGGGAAGAGCGAGATCGGAAAAGGTAATGGTCAAGGAACGTGCTTTCTTCGGACAAAGCCAAACGCTCCGCACCGCCGGCCCTTTACGGGTCCGGACGCGGTTGGAGCGCAAGGGATGCCAAACGTCGGGATCATCCCGGCGCTGGCGGTTGCGCTTCGGAGCGGCTTCTGCTGGTTCGGAAAGCGAAGGGCGGCACCATCAAGGCGATGGGCAGCGACACGACCCGACTCTCATCATTCGGGGCGTATCTTGTTGGTGGCATGGGTGGCCACCGGGGGCCCCATAGCCACTCGGTTACGGCACGGACCATGACGGAAACCATGCTGTTGCACCAGCGAAATCCGTCCAGCCCCATCACAAGGCTGGGCAGCGCGCGGCGCAGGGCGAGCGCAAAAGCAGAAACATTGCACGAGCCAAACTTTCCCCGCTTGAGCGGAGATGCAAAGCATCGTAAGTTACATTTAACTTTTTACTTGACATTCCCAGGAGGTTGCATGTTTGCAACGAAATTGATCCCCGTCGCAGCGTGTGCGCTACTGCTGGCTGGCCCAGTACAGGCCGCATCCAGCTGGCAGGAAGCCAACAAGGCTTCTGTGGCGTTGATGGTGGAAGGCAAGTTGCAGCCGGCCTTCGACTTGGCGTGGCAGGCCGCAGAACTGTATGAGAAGGCCCCCAACTACAAAGCCAGCAACCATGAACGGCTGCTGCTGAACGCCGCAGATATCTTCCTGCAGATCCAGAATCCGGCGAAGACGCCGGAAATGCTGCAAAAGGCGCTGACGGCCATTGGCCGGCATGTGCCCGAGGGGGCGCCGGAAACCATCGCGCTCAATGAGCAACTGGCCAAATCCTATCTGGCCCTGGGCGACAAGGCCAAGGCCAAGCTGATCTATGAGCGCGTGGCCACACTTTATGAAAAGAACTATGGCGCCGACAGCGTGGGCAGCGTGAATGCGCAGCTGGAACTGGTCCGTACCGCCAAGGCCGCCCGCGATGCGGCCACGGCCCAGCGCTATCTCGACCGGATTGACGGCCTGACCAAGAGCCTGCCTGCCGATCATCCGATCCGCCTGCAGGTGGAATTTGAACAGGCCATGGGCGCCATCGATGCCGGCCGCGACAGCGCCGCCGGCGCGCAGCTTCGTTCCATCGTGAGGCAAGCGCGGGCGTCGGAGAATGTGGCGATGCGCAGCCTGGCCCGCGATGCCTATGGCATGCTGGCCTTCATTGCGCAGCGGGAGGGTGATCCGCAGACCGAGGACCGCATGGTGGAGGCCACGCGTGGCCTGCCGCAGCATGCCGGCGGGCCGCAGCCCCTGTTCCGCTCCATCCCGGAAAGCATCGAGAGCGGGCTGACCGGGTCCGCCACCATGGAACTGCGCGTGTCCACCGCCGACGGTAAGGTCAAGGAAGTCCGCGTTCTGGAAAGCTCCGGTGATCCGAAATATGTATCCGTGATGACAAAGTCCATCCTGAACTGGCGCTTTCAGCCCACCGCCACAGCAGGCGCGGCTGGGTCGTTGGTAACCGTGCGGCAGAGCGTCAGCAACGCGGCGAGTTGATCCGTCAATGCCAATCGCATGGTGCCGATCTCGCATGAAGCGAGCGGCACCATGCATGCGGTAACCAACTTCCACCGCACCGCGTGCGCTGTCGTCGCCAGGGCAGCGAATGCCGCAGGTACTCAATCCGCCGCATCCCCAACGGGCAGCACCGGCGCCACGCCCCAGATTTCGCTGGCATATTCCATGATGGTCCGGTCGGAAGAGAACCAGCCCATACCGGCGGTATTCAAAATGGCCTTGGCCGTCCATTCCGCCTTGTTCCGGTACAGCGCGCGGGCGGCAGTGTGGGCGTTGCGGTAATCCTCGAAATCGGCGGTGACCAGGAAATGGTCGCCATACAGCAATGCATCGACGATGGGGCGGAAACGTCCAGGGTCATCGGGGCTAAAGGCCCCATTGCCGATCATGTCCAGCGCACGCTTCAAATGCGGGTTTGCACCCACGACGGCGCGCGGGTCAAAGCCACCACCCGACCGCAAATCCTGCACCTCCTGCGCGGTCAGGCCGAAAATAAAGATATTGTCGGGGCCGACATGGTCGCGGATTTCGACATTGGCCCCGTCCAGGGTGCCGATGGTCAGGGCACCGTTCAGGGCCAGCTTCATATTGCCGGTCCCCGACGCCTCCATCCCTGCCGTTGAAATCTGTTCCGACAGGTCGGCGGCGGGCATGATGATTTCCGCCTGGCTGACATTGTAATTAGGCAGCATCACCAGTTTCAGCCGCCCGCGCACCAGCGGGTCATTATTCACCAGCTTGGCAATGTCATTCGCCAGTTTGATGATCAGCTTGGCCTGGTGATAGGCGGGTGCTGCCTTGCCGGCCAGGATCTTGGTGACGGGGGTAAAGTCCCGGTTGGGATTGTCCCGGATCTCATTATAGAGCGCCACCGTCTGCAACAGATTCAGCAACTGCCGCTTATATTCATGGATGCGCTTCACCTGCACGTCGAACAGGCTGTCGACATCGATATCGATGCGCAGGTGGCGGGCGATATAGGCGGCCAGACGCTTCTTGTTCTGGCGTTTGGCCCGACGGAATTCCTCCTGGAACACCTCGTCCCCTGCCCTGTCCTTCAAGGCTGCCAACTGCCCCAGATCGGTGATCCAGCCATCGCCGATGCGGCTGCTGATCAAGCGGGAGAGGGCGGGGTTGGCCTGATGCAACCAGCGGCGCGGGGTGATGCCGTTGGTCTTGTTGGTGATGCGGTCGGGGAACAGGCGGTGATAGTCGGCGAACACCGTCTGCTTCATCAGGTCGGTATGCAGGGCCGAGACGCCATTCACCTTGTGGCTGCCCAGGAAGGCCAGCCCGCCCATACGCACCCGCCGCCCGCCATTCTCATCAATCAGGGACAGACGGCGGATCGTATCGATATCGCAACGAGACCAGACCCCTTGCAGGAACTTGGCATTGATATCGTAGATGATCTGCATATGCCGGGGCAGCACATGTTCCATCATGCCCACGGGCCAGCTTTCCAGCGCCTCGGGCAGCAGGGTGTGGTTGGTGTAGCTGAAGGTACGGCGGGTGATGTCCCAGGCCTTGTCCCAATCCAGCCCATGAATATCGATCAGGATACGCATCAACTCGGCGATACCGATGGCCGGATGCGTGTCATTCAGCTGAATGGCCGCCTTTTCCGGCAACGCATCGAAATCCTTATGATGCTGCATATAGCGGCGCAGGATGTCCTGGATGGACGCGCTGGTGAAGAAATATTCCTGCTTGAACCGCAGTTCGCGCCCCACCTCCGTCGCGTCATTGGGATAGAGCACGCGGGACAGGTTCTCTGACAGGACCTTGCCTTCCACAGCCTTCAGATAATCGCCATCATTGAAATGGTGGAAGTTGAAATCGCTGGTGGCGCGGGCGGACCAGAGGCGCAACGTATTGATCGTTTCGCCACCGTAACCGACGACGGGCGTGTCAAACGCCATGGCATGGACAGTCTCGGTATCGACCCAGCGGCGGCGCTCCACCCCGGCCCCGTCAACATAGGTTTCGACCCGGCCGTGGAAATGGATCGGGTACAGCACCTCCGGCCGCGCAAACTCCCACGGGTTGCCGAAACGCAGCCAATTGTCCGGGAACTCCACCTGAAAACCCTGATCGAAGCGCTGTTCGAACAGGCCATATTCATAGCGGATGCCATAGCCGTAGGCCGGCAGATGCTGCGTCGCCATGCTGTCCAGGAAACAGGCGGCCAATCGGCCCAGGCCGCCATTGCCCAGCGCCGGGTCGGGTTCGGCATCCAGCACTTCTTCCAGGCGCAGGCCCAGACGGTCCACCGCCTCCCGGCAGACCTCCGTCAGACCTAGATTGTCCAGATTGTTGGACAGAAGCCGGCCAATCAGGAACTCCATAGAGAAGTAATAGATGCGCTTGGCATCGGCGGCATAAACCCCGCGCGTCGTGTCCATCCAGCGATCGACGACACGGTCGCGCACCGACAAGGCACCAGAGGTGAACCAGTCGCGGCGTGTGGCCGTCTTGGCATCCTTGCCCACCGAATAGACCAGCCATTCCAGAAAAGAGCGTTTCAGCGCGTCGACATCTTCGGCCTTGCGGCCAATTTCGCGGGAACGGTAACGGGCATCCATGGTGGGCAGGCTTTCAACAACGGCAATGACAGAAAGATGTCACCATTCCGCCTTGCCGCCGACCGGTTGGCAATGGGAAAAAGCGGGGGCCGCCCCGCACGCCATTAGCCTTGTCAAACTGTTACAGGCTTGACCTTTCCCGCCCGCCACCGCATTTCGAGGATGATGAGTTCCCCACACCCTCCTTCACCCCGGCGTTCCCGACAGAAGACGGAACCGCCCGTCATCCTGATGGGCCCCTTGCTGCGCGCCCGCGGCGCCCAAGGGGCCACGGGGTCGGGGCAGCGCTGGCGTGTGTCCGCGGTTTTCCTGCTGGCCGGTGATGCCGAACCACCCGATCTGCGGGTGGAGGGTGTCGGTCTGGCGGTGCCGCCGCGCTTCCTGCATGAATGGAAGGATATGCCCCCCGTGGGGCCGGTGGGTGTCCCCTGCCCGCCCGGCACGTTGCGCCTGTGGCGGTATGATTTTGCCGTCCCGCGGGGGCTGCAGGATGGCCGTGCCACCTATGGCTTTGCAGAGGATGAGCGGCGGTGGATGCTGTCGGTGCCCGGCACCGCCATCGCGCCGCGCATCGGCTTTGTCAGCTGCGGCGGCTGCGAGGATGAGGACAGTATTGAGGCCGCCGGATTGCGGCGCAACGCCCTGTGGGCACGCCTGCTGGGCCGCCACCGGTCCAGCCCCATGCATCTTTTGCTGATGGGCGGCGATCAGGTCTATGCCGATGGCCTTTGGGAACGGGTGCCGGCCCTGCGCAGCCTGTCGGAAGCCAAGCTGATGAAGCGGCTGGGCCTGTCAGCCGGCCCCGATCTGACCGCACAGCTGGATGCCTGGTATCTGGCCACCTACCTGCATGCCTGGACCCAGGCCGAGCCGGCGGCCCTGCAAAGCGGTGTCGCATCGCTGTGCATGTGGGACGACCATGACATTATCGATGGCTGGGGCTCCCACCCGCCGGAACTGCTGGACAGCCCAGCCTATCGGGCGATTTACGAGGCAGCCCGCCGCGCCTTCCGCCTGTTCCAGATCGGCATGGGCGATGATGATCCCGCCGACACACTGCTGGCCGATGGTCCGCCCTCGTTCAGCCAGGCCCTGATGCTGAACGGTGTCGGCGTTCTGGCCCCCGATCTGCGCAGTGAGCGGACGGAGGACCAGGTCATGTCGCCACAGACGCTGGCCGCCCTGCCGGGATGGCTGGAGCGGTTCGCGTCCTGCCGCCACCTGCTGCTGATGTCGTCGGTGCCGCTGATCTTCCCTGGCTTCGGACTGGCCGAACGGTTCTTGAACCTGCTGCCGGGGCGGCAGGCGATGGAGGATGATC
>JAEMSB010000801.1 GCA_016463045.1 Niveispirillum sp. | reverse complement strand
ATGGTGACCAGCATCAGGCGGGTATCGCTGGCGCCCGCCAGCCGCGCCGCCGTCACATATTCCCGCCCACGTTCGGCCATGACGGAGGCGCGTGTGAGGCGGGCATAGTGCGGCACGATCACCACCGACACGGCAATGGCCGCATTCACCAGCCCCGGCCCCAGGATGGCCGCCACGACAATGGCCAGCAGCAGCGACGGCAGGGCCAGCAATATATCCATGAAGCGCGCGATCAGCGTGTCCGACGCCCCGCCATAGAACCCGGCCAGAAGCCCCAGTGCCACGCCGACCACCAGCGACAGGGTGACCACCAGCAAACCGATAAACAGCGACAGCCGCGCGCCGTGGATCAGGCGGGACAGCATATCGCGCCCGATATCATCGGTGCCCAACGGATAGGCCCAGCTTCCCCCCTCCACCCAGACCGGCGGCAGCAGCACGAAGTCGCGGAACTGCTCCGCCGGGTCATAGGGAGCGACAAAATCGGCAAAGAGGGCCACGAAGGACAGCGCCAGGACGATGATGAGCCCCAGCACCGCCCCCTTGTTACGGCGAAAGTGGTCCCAGAATTCGGTCCACGGACCGGGAGGCGCCTTCAGGATAAGGTCGGTCATTTGGCGTGCCGGATGCGGGGGTTGAGCAGGCCGTAGATCAGGTCGACCGCCAGATTGACCAGCATGACCACACAGGCGATCAGCAGCACCCCGCCCTGCAGGGCCGGGTAATCGCGGCGGTTGATGCTTTCAATCAGCCATTTGCCGATACCGGGCCAGGCGAAGATCGTCTCTGTCAGGATAGCGCCAGCCAGCAAGGTGCCCACCTGCAGCCCGATGACGGTGACGACGGGGATCATGGCGTTGCGCAGGGCATGCAGCCCCACGATGCGGAACAGGCTCAGGCCCTTGGCGCGGGCCGTGCGGATATAATCCTCGCCCAGCACCTCCAGCATGGATGACCGCGTCATGCGCGCGATGACGGCCAGCGGGATGGTGCCCAGCACGATGGACGGCAGGATCAGATGGTGCAGGGCGTCCAGGAACGCCCCCTCCTCCTCAGACATCAGCGCATCGATCAGCAGGAAACCCGTCACTGGCTCCACATAATAGGCCGCCGACAGCCGCCCACTGACCGGCGTCCAGCCCAGGATGACGGAGAACAGCAGGATCAGCAGCAGCCCCCACCAGAAGATGGGCATGGAATATCCCGTCAGGCTGGCGGCCATCACCCCATGATCCAGCGGCCCGCCCCGCTTCACCGCCGCCAGCACGCCCGCCGGCAAGCCGATGATCAGGGCGAACAGGATGGCACAGAGCGACAGTTCGATGGTGGCCGGGAACAGTTCGGCAAATTCATGCAGAACCGGTGTCTGGGTGATCAGTGACTTGCCCAGATCACCCGTCAGAACCCCGGTCAGATAGTCGGCATACTGTTCCAGCAGCGGCTTGTTCAGGCCCAACTGTGCCCGCATCTCCTCCAGCCGGGCCGGATCAATCCCGCGTTCACCCAGCCGCACCTCAATCGGGTCGCCGGGCACCAGCCGGATCAGGAAAAAGGCCAGCAAGGTCACGCCCAGGAAGGTGGGGATCAGCAGGGCGATGCGGGTGGCGATAAATTTCAGCATGGGGCGCCCCTTACTCCGCCATATCCACCCCATCGAACTGATGGCGGTTGAAGGGGCTTTGCTTGTAACCGATCACCTTCTTCGATACCGGCTCGAACACCACAGAATGGGCGATGGTGACCCAGGGGGCCTCTTCCTTGAAG
>JAEMSB010000800.1 GCA_016463045.1 Niveispirillum sp. | reverse complement strand
CCAGATGTCGGCCGAGGATGCAGCCCTTGTGGACAAGTTGCGGCGGGCCGTGGTGCTGATCATCGCCGGAAATGACAGTGGTTCCGGCTTCTTCATTGCCCCGAACCTTATCCTGACCAACCAGCATGTCGTGGCCAAGGCTCCCAAGGGGGAAGTCGTTGTCGTCGGTCGTGGTCTGGACCGACCGCGGATTGCGCGCATCACCGCGATGACCCGAAATGGACAGGCCAATCAGCGGGACTTCGCCTTGCTGGAAGTCCAGGGCGGCACCGGCACCGCCGTGCTGGCCTTTGCCAACAGTGCCACAGCACTGGACAATGTCATTGCGGCGGGGTTCCCCGGCCTGCTGCTCGCCAATGACGGCGCGTTCAAGGCCCTGGCTGCAGGGGATTTGACCGCCATGCCAGAACTCGCTTTCACCAAAGGGCAGATCATGGCCCGCCAAAACGCCGGGCAAGGGGTCGTTACGTTGGCTCACAGCGCCGCGATATCCGGCGGGAACAGTGGCGGCCCGCTGGTCGATAGCTGTGGGAACGTCGTGGGGGTCAACAGTTTCATCAGTGTGGCTGTCAGCCAGGGCACCAATGCCGGCTTTGCTCAATCCGCCGACGATGCCACGGCCTTCCTGACCGCCCATGGCGCCAAATTTCATAAGGTGGACGCTACTTGCCAAGCCAACTGATCCTCGTTTCCCACTTCGGCGAGCGACGATCTCACACCTGATAAGGGTATCGAAGAGCGGGTCCCCTGTGAGCGGACAGTTTTGTTAGCTTGGTTCGGCCTTATTGAAGGACGACCGACATGGTGTGACAGAGGAAGCGATATTCAGCTGATTTCAAGGCGAAGGTGGCGCTTGAGGCGATCCGAGGCGAGTTGACGATGGCGCAGCTTGTGTCGAAGCACGGTGTTCATCAGACGATGATCAACAAAATCAACAATCCTTGGGAATCGATACCGCTCCCCTTCATTCCTGTCACTGAACGCTGGAAGCCGGCGTCACAGTCGGTGATGATGGGAGGGGAATGCTGGCCAATGGCGAGGGTCACACGGGGTAGTTGATGCGGGATCTGCTCTGTCTGTCGGCTTTTCCGAAGTCGGGGGTCACATATCTGTCCTTCCTGCTGTTTCACTGTCTTTTTGATGACGGGGTGGATATTCGCGATCTGGAGCGCCGGTATGTGATCGATATCCATGCTTGGCCTGATCTGGCTTTTGGTGAGCCTGACAAACCCCGTATCATCAAATCGCATTTCCCTTTCGCATGCGACAGGCCCGGCATCGGGCGCACAGCAAAGGCGATCTATCTGATCCGTCATCCGATTGACGTCATGATGTCGGCCTGGGATTACCGGCAGTATCTGGACCCTTGCGGCGCGCCGGCGGATGCGGCGGCGTTGAAGGGCTTTGTGCAACATTGGTTGTCATCCGGGGGGGCCGGGTTCGATGTCTCAGGCACATGGCGACAGCATGTCCGCTCGTGGCTGGACCAGGGGATGGTGCCGGTCCATCTGGTGACCTATACCGATCTTGTTGACCAGCCTGTCGAAACCTTGACGGGAATCCTCGCGTTTCTGGAACTGCCGATCCCTCTTACCCGAATGGAACGGGCCATCGCCCGCAGCACGATGCCAGCCATGGCAGCCCTGGAGGAGGAAGAGGCCCGCCATCGGCGAACAGGCGTCTTCTACCGTCCGGAACTGGCGCGGGGTTACAATCACGGTCGCCGTTTCATCAATAAGGGCTATCGCGACTGCTATCATACCG
>JAEMSB010000278.1:435-6532 GCA_016463045.1 Niveispirillum sp. | reverse complement strand
GTGATGGTCCCAGCGCAGTTTGGCCGCCTTCTCCTCATCATGATAAATCACGGTCCAGTCGGGCAGTTCGGCCTTGACCCGCCGGGCCAGGGTCAGGCCCTGAGCGGCGAAATCGGCCAGGGGGAAGGGTTTGGGGTCGGGCATCCCGTCTTCGCAATCCCGGTCATACCATGCCGCCCAGGCACGGATATCGGCCCGCAGCCCGTCCGACAGGGGAAGGTCGTCGGGTGTATGGGCATAGCCCTCGCTGTCCCACACCCCCTCGGCACAATAATCCGCCATGATGCGGACCCAGCGGTCAGAAAAGCCCGCCATCCGCCGCCCCTTTGGCTTTGCGCCCCCGTTTCACAGCGGGGGCAGCGGCCCGCGCCGCGCGAATACGCTTCAGCAGCTTGGAGGCTGGTTCGTCGTTCGGGTCTTGTGGGACAAGTTGGCCGCTGAAGGCTTTGTCGAGGATGGAGGCGTCGAGGCGGTCGATCAACGATGTAGCCTTATCATGCTCAATGTTCATCCGTGAAAGGCCGTGAAAGGCCGAAATAATCCGATCCACTATTGCCTGTTGCTCCTCGACGGGAGGAAGAGGAACCAACACCTCTTCTAATGTATCAAGGTTGATATTCTTCTGGGCAGTGGCTGGCGCAAACGCCTCCAGATCAGACCGGACAGTTCTGATAAAAAACTCTATATATTCAGGAATCGTTAGGCGGCTGTTGGCAACAAATCCCACGACGCTATCTGGGAAACACGCTTCAATCCCCAGAACCGCTGTTTCAGCGATGTTGGCCGCAATAGTGATGCAGACGGTACCCACTGGCCACACTTTGCTCTGGGCCAGCCCCTTTTCACTATATGTTTTTGTGAAGGTGTTCAGAAACCCATCAGCAGCGCGCACCTCTCCAGTTTGAATAAACGGGTATGGACCACCGAATAGAGACGGATCATTCCTCGGGCGATGTCGGCTTTTTCCCCGTCCAAGTAGTCCAAGACGCGGAAGCCTTATCCATTGCCAGGATGCTGGCAGCTCATACGGTCCATCCTTGTCGGCCTCAGCCTGAATTCCGCCCCCCAAAGTTGGATTGCTTGCACGCCAATCCGCCGTCAGGTCGCCCCGGAAGGCGGCTTCCAGCACGGCTTGGCGGTAGCGTTCGACCAGCTTGGGGATATGGGCGAGTTCGTCCCGTGCCCGCGATGACCGGGCGAACAGGGAGTCGATCTTGGTGACGATGCGGTTTTGTTCATTAGCAGGAATGAGGGGAACTGGAAGCGAGGCCAATTTGGATAGGCTGACGGATGCGAGATTGGTAGTTTGCTTTCCTTCCCCAATAAAATACGCCTGCCCATAAATGTTCCCATACATAGATATCAATTTCGATATCAGTTCAGGTGACGCAGGTCGTGCACGAAAAACATGATTTTGGTGAATGCACCCGGCTATCTCATCATTCCATATCCAGCCGCGTCCCAATTTGTCCCGGTCACCTCCTTCATTGAAAAGGATATCGCCCCGAAACAGAAGAAGTTCACCGAATTCATCATCAGTGGCATCAATATACTTAATTTCACTAAGATCGAGATAGCCACGCTGTACGTTGGCGACCCGAAGGTATGGCACCAAACGTGTTGGCTGGTCAGGACGCCGCTTTTTACCTTTGGCAAGTCCGCCCTTAATGTCGGCTATTTGACCCAACGTCACCCAGCACCACGAATTCGGAATGTCGAGATGTGTGATCCACTCAGCGGCAGGTAGGGTATTATCTTGACTCACTCTGCTGCCTCCTGCGCCAAGGCCACATCGCCACCTACATCCTCGGCCAGCGCGGCAATCTCCTCCAGCGCTGCTTGCAGGTGGCCCATGATGGCGGCAGCGATGTCCGTCGGTTCGGTCAAGCCGTCCTCCGGGTCGGTGCTGTCATCGCGCAACCACGCAATATCCAGATTGTCGTTGCGTTCGGCGATCTGGGCGCGGGTGAAGGCGCGCCAGCGGCCCATCTCGCCCTGATCCACACGCGGCGCGCGGCCCAGCGGGTCGTCGCCATAACAGGTTTCGAAATCCGCGAAATGCGCGTCCGTCAACGGGCGGGTCTTGCCAAAGGCGGGCATGTCGGCCCGCATGTCATAGACCCAGGTCTGCTTGGTATTGCCCTTGGCCGTCTTGCCACGGGTGAAGAAGATGACGTTGGTCTTGACGCCCTGGGCATAGAAAATACCCGTGGGCAGGCGCAGGATGGTATGCAGGTCGCACCAGTCCAGCAGCATCTGGCGCAGGGCGCGGCCTGCATTATCCTCAAACAACACATTATCCGGGATCACCACGGCGGCCCGTCCACCGGGCCGCAGGGCGCGGATGATATGTTCGACAAAGGCCAATTGCTTGTTGGAGACATCGGCGGTGACGGAAAAATCGCCGCGCGTCGGCCTGCCGCCGCCCTTCTTGGTACCGAAGGGCGGGTTGGTGATGATCACATCGGCCTGCCCCAGCGCCTCCCCCTCATGCGACAGGGTATCGCCCTGCTGCACACCAGAACCGCTGTCGCCGGTGATACCATGCAGCATCAGGTTCATCAGGCACAGGCGATGGGTGTCGGGCACCAGTTCCAGCCCGACAAAGGCGTTGTTGCGCTGGAAAAAACGCTGGGCCTCGGGCAGGTCGAACAGACCGTCGGTCTTGTCCTTGATGTAATGGTCGGCGGCCACCAGAAAGCCGCCGGTCCCGGCGGCGGGGTCCTGGATCACCTCGCCTGCCTGCGGCTTGATCAGGCGGATGATGCTGTCGATCAGGGGACGGGGAGTGAAATATTGCCCGGCCCCGCTTTTCTTCTCCGCCGCGTTCTTTTCCAGCAGCCCTTCATACAGGTTGCCCAGCCCCTCTTCCCGTGCGCTGAACCAGTCCAGCCCGTCAATCGCCTCGACCAGCGCTTTCAGGTCTGTCGGCCTTTTCAGGCGGCTTTGCGCATCGGCAAAGATGGCCAGCACCAACCCGCGTCCCTTGGTGCCCAGGTCCAGCAGCAACTGCTTATAGAAGTTCAGTTGCTCCATCCCCTCCCGCTGCCGAAGGTCTTTCCAGCGCTGGCCCACCGGCAACTGGCTCTCGCCCCCCGTTTCCGCCAGCATCTTCAGGAACAGCAGATAGGTCAACTCGGTGACGTACTCGTTGTACGAGACGCCCCCGTCGCGCAGGATGTCGCACAGACGCCAGAGTTTGCCGACGATATCGGTGGTGACACTCATGCTGGTTCTTTCAGTGACGGGAACGAGTACGCGCCCTTTTCAAGCAGATCGGCAATTTCCGCAAGCCATTGCCAGCCGGGACCAACGCCCGCGTCGGGCGGGTCTTCGATAGAGACAGCCCAGCCGCCCCCGTCCTCCGGCCAGGACTGCACCCGCCAGGCATGGCCGGGGCCGATCCAATAATCCATCTGCAAGGCCGATCCTTCATTATCGTAGCCCAGTTCCTGGACCTGCCCGCAGTTGGTACAGCAGACGCTGGCATCGGCACTCTCCGCCTCGCAATAGGGGCGGCATTGGCAAATCGCCCCCTGCCAGGACAGGATGCGCATCGGGTACAGCGCACGGCAGTGCGGGCACGGTAAGGGCGGCGTCAGCCTGCCCGACCGGTCAATCACGCCACGTGCTGCCATACGCCCTCGCGGATGTCGCCCAACACGGCCTCCAGCCTGCCGCCGAACAACTTGTTCAGCCGGTCAAAGCCGCCGACCTCCTCCTTGTATTGGCCGGAATCCAGGAAATCCCGATCCACGATGATTTCCTTGCCCACGTCGTCGCCAATGCGTTTCAGCCAACGTTGCTGAACAGGGGTCCAGGTCTGGCTTTTCAGGATACGGGCCATGGCGTCCCGCACGCGGTCGGCATAGGGGCGCAGCGGGTCGCCCAAGGCGGCCTGACGGATGTAACCGATGACCGACGCGGCAATATCCTCTGACTTGGCCTGTTCCCAGGCGCGGTGCAGGGCCGCCTCGGTGAATGCCCCTTCATCCAGGATCAGCTTGATCTGTCGCAGGTCTTCCCGTGTCAGGTCGCGGGGGCGGGTGACGACGATGTTGAGCGCCGTCACCTTGTTCACATTGTCCTTCACCCACGCGGCGAAGCTGTCCAGATAATCCTCGGGCCGGGTCAGCTTGCCATCCTTGCCATAGCCGTGGCTGATCGAGACCAGATCGTCGGCATGTTCGGAAATGGGGATCGGGGCACCGGGACGGTCGGGCCGCCAATCCAGAATGGGGCCAAGACGCGGTCGGGCGCGGAACCAGTCGGCCAGATCGGTCGGGCTGGCGTCGGACAGGCGCTGCATCGTCGCCTGAACGCTTTCGCCCGCTTCCTGCTGATAAATGCGCAGAGCGTCATCGCTCAGCAGCTTGGCCCGGCGCTTCAGCTTGCTTTCAAGCTGCTGGCGAATGGTTTCGCGATGCTGGTCGCTGGTGACGCCGGTCAGTTCGTCCAGCAGCTTGGTGAAGGAGAGTTTTGGTTCCACGCCGACCGGCTTCATATCGGTCATGGATTCCAGGCTGGCATAGAGGTCCACCGCGTCGAAGATACGGAAGAAGTCCTTGCCGATCTCATCACAGCGGCGGGTGGCCCGGCCCAGCATCTGCTCATACAGGATGCGGCTGTTGACCCGGCGCAGGAACACCAGATTGGTGATCCGGGGGATATCAACGCCGGTA
Source organism: Niveispirillum sp. (assembly GCA_016463045.1). Lineage (GTDB taxonomy): Bacteria > Pseudomonadota > Alphaproteobacteria > Azospirillales > Azospirillaceae > Niveispirillum. The sequence goes on along the minus strand of JAEMSB010000278.1, from coordinate 1,850 downwards.
GTCAGCAGATCGACAGTAACGGCGATCTTGGGCTGCGGGTCGTTGCGGAAGGACAGGGTGAGGGCTAGGGGACGATCCACGCTGCCGGTGATCTTCCTGACATCGGCATCGTCGATATCGCCATAGGCCTCCTCGAACGCCTTTTTCACCTCCTCGACCACCATGTCGGCATGCCCATCGCTGACCGCAAAGATCAGTGTTTTGTCGGGCAGGGTGGGGTCGATATAGCTGGCCAGGGCCTTGGCGACGGTGCGGTTGAACTCGCGGGTAATGACCCGACGGTTGAACTGCTCCACCTCAAAGCTGAACTCGTCCGGCGCAATGGTGGTGGAGATCGTGCCGTCCTCCGTGTTCAGCAGATCGACCTTGTCCCCCTTGCCAAAGATGATGCCGCCCTGGGATAGCACCGTCTCGATGCGGATCGGCGGCTCATGGTCGATCAGGAAGCCCTCGGCGACGGCCTCCCGGTAGCTGTACTTGAAGATCGGGTGCCCGAAAATCTGCACCGTGTGCAGGGCGGGGGTGGCGGTCAGACCGATCTTGACCGCATCGAAATGCTCCAGCACCCGGCGATATTTGCTGATGTAGTCGGCTTGATCGCGGAACTCCAACTCCTGGTCGGATAGCTCCCGGTCCAGCAGGTAGCCGCGATGGCATTCATCCACCAGGATCAGGTCATACTGGTCGATGGGCGGCGCATCGGCGGCATCCTCCACATCCAGCACCCGGCGGGCCAGGGCCTGGATGGTACAGATATGTACCTTGGTTTCGGCCTCTGGGTCCGTGTCGGTCAAACCCTTCACGCCGAAGATATCGGCAAAGGTGCGCACGCCGACCACCTTGGTGGTCTTGAATTCGTTGGCGGTCTGCTTTCCCAGGACGTTACGATCCACGACAAAGCAAACGCGGCGGAAGCGTTTGGATTCCAGCAGGCGTGACAGCATGGCGATGGCCAGCTTGGTCTTGCCGGTACCCGTGGCCATGGCCACCAGCATCTGCCGTTCATCGGCAGCCAAGGCCTCTTCTACCTTCTCGATGGCCTTTCGTTGATAGGGCCGCAGGTCGAAGCCGAACTTCATCGGCATGGCGGCCAGCGCCGCATGGGCGGCATCCCGGTCCATCGCCAACTGGGCGCGCAAACCTTCCGGCGTTGGCCAGTCGGTCAAGGCCCGGCGACGGTTGGTGGATTTGCGTGTGTCCCGGAACCAGATGCCAGATTCGGTTTCGATCTGCTTCAGGTATTCGCGGCCATTGGTGGCAAAGACGAAGGGGACGCGGAACTCACTGGCCGACCCGACAAGCTCCATGCCATCGGTCGTCCTCACCCCTTTCGCATAACGCTCGGCTTGGTCGATGGAGGCGGAAACGTTCTTGCGCTTCCGCTTGGCCTCGATCACCCCGACACAGGTGGTGTC
>JAEMSB010000278.1:0-425 GCA_016463045.1 Niveispirillum sp. | reverse complement strand
CGAGGAAGAGCGCATCATCGGCGGGGCCACTCTCGGTCGGCCATTCCGCGATGGCCATGGCTTTGCCCTTGGCGGGGCGGGCACCACACTTGAAGGTCAGGGCTTGGCTATCGACATCCCACCCCTGGTCGCGAAGCTGGCGGTCAATGATGGTGCGGGTAGCTGACTCGTCCAGGTCGATGGCGGCGGCGGCAACCTTCGCGGCTTCAACGACGGCGTCTATACTGGCCGGGGCGGCGGTCGCCGCCCGTTGGGTCGCCTCCAACTCTTGCTGAAGGGCCGTGTGCTTGGCCTCGAACTCCGCCAACTGCCGTTGCAGCGCCTGCTTCTCTTCAGCTTCCAGGCGAGCTTTCTCTTCAGCGGTCTGACGGGCCTGTTCAGCTTCCTGGGCCGCCAGTTGTGCGCGCTCGGCGTCGGACATGGAT
>JAEMSB010000277.1 GCA_016463045.1 Niveispirillum sp. | reverse complement strand
TGGCCCTGGCGCGGGGTGGTGGGGCGGGGGATCAGGCCGATAGCGTACCCGGTTCGTCGATCAGGAAAAAGGCCTGTGCGATGTCATTGGAGAGCTTGCCGAAATTGATCTGCAAACCGTCCAGATATTCGTGCAGGCCCACCGAAATGACGGACTCGATGGTCTGGTTCGACAGGTTCCCCAACAGCTCGTCCGACCGTTCCAGCGGCAGGGTGCCGCGACGCAGGCGATACTTGCTGTTCAGCCGGTTCAACAGACTGTCCACCTCCCGCATGCAGACCAGCACGGAACGCGGGAAATTGTCATTGAACAGCAGGAAGCCCGCCACCGCCGCCGGGGTCATGCCTCTAGGATAGACACGGCGGAAGGCGTGGTAACCGGCGGCGGAGCGCAGCAGGCTGTTCCACTGGCTGATATCGATAGGGGTGCCGATGTCGCGCGGGCTGGGCAGCAGGGTGTGATACTTGATGTCCAGCACGCGGGTTGCCTGATCCGCCCGCTCCAGATTGCGGCCCAACTGATAGAAGTACCAGCCCTGGTCGCGGAAGAAGGTGCCCTCGGTAATACCGGTATGGGTCTGGCAGGCTTCTTTGATGGAGGCACAGAGCCGCTGGATATTGTGCTGGGCCAGATCGGTGGCGGGTTCCAGCGCCAGCAGGCGGTTATAGAACATGTTGAGATGAGCCCACATCTCCGTCGAGATCAGGGGCCGCAGCTGCCGCGCATTCTCCCGCGCCGATGCGATAGCGGCGATGATCGAGGTGGGGTTGTTCTGGTCCAGAACGTAGAAGTTCAGCACATTCTTGACGCTGGCCGTCGGGTATAGCTCAAAGAAGCGCTTTTCATCGGCGTTCAGGCGCAGGATCGGCAACCAGTTGGTGGACCCGAAACTGTCGCGGGCAAAGGTTTCATGCACATCCAGGATGCGGGCCAGATTTTCGGCACGCTCCATATAGCGGGCCATCCAGAAGATGCATTCGGCGTAGCGGGCGAGAAGGGCTGCCATGTCCGGTTCTCCCCTTACTGGCTTTGCGACTGTGACGACGAAGACTGGGACTGGGTATGGAACGGATCGGTGCTGTCATCGGCCACTGGTTCGGTCTCCGCCTCTCCACCTTCGGTCAGGACCCAAGTATCCTTTGACCCGCCGCCCTGGCTGGAATTCACGATCAAGGTGCCTTTCTTCAGCGCCACGCGCGTCAGCCCGCCGGGCAGCACCCAGGTACTTTTGGCGGTGATGGCGAAGGGGCGCAGGTCCACATGGCGCGGCTCAATCCCTTCCTCCGTCAAGGTGGGGCAGACCGACAGCGGCACCATGGGCTGGCTGATATAATTGGCCGGGTCTTCCAGCAGCTTGGCCCGGCATTCCTCCAGCTCGGCCTTGCTGGCGCGCGGGCCGATGGTGATGCCGTAGCCGCCCGCCTCGCCAACCGGCTTCACCACCAGCTTGTCGAGATTGTCGAGCGTATATTGCAGCGCGTCAGGCTCGCGGCAGATATGGGTATCGACATTGGGGATGATGGCGTCTTCGCCCAGGTAATATTTGATCATGCGCGGGACATAGGCATAGACGGCCTTGTCATCCGCCACACCCGTCCCGATGGCATTGGCCAGCGCCACATTGCCCTTGCGATAGGCCTCAAAGATGCCCGGAACGCCCAGAAGGCTGTCCGGATTGAAGGCCTTGGGGTCCAGGAAATCATCGCCGATGCGGCGATAGATGCTGTCCACCCGGCGCAGTCCGCCGGTGGTCTTCATATAGACCTTGTCGTCGATAACGGCCAGGTCGCGCCCTTCCACCAGCGGCACACCCATCTCGCGCGCCAGGAAAATATGCTCGAAATAGGCGGAGTTGTAGGCGCCGGGCGACAGCAGCACGACCTGCGGGTCATAGGTATCGACGTCGGGCCGGGGTGGTGCGATCTCGCACATCGCCTCCAGCAGCTTGGCGCCGTAATTCTCCACATTGCGCAGGCCGATATCCCCCATCAGATCGGGGAAGGCACGCAGCATCATATGGCGGTTTTCAACGACATAGGACACGCCCGACGGTACGCGGCCATTATCCTCCAGCACCCGGAACGTGCCCTCATGGTCACGCACCAGATCGACACCGGCAATGTGGATATAGGTCTTGAAGGGCAGGGTGATGCCCTGCATCTGCGGCCGGTAATTGGCATTGCCCAATACCAGTTCCGCCGGGATGATCCCATCCTTCAGTACATGCTGGTCGTGATAGATGTCATGCAGGAACATGTTCAGCGCCGCGATACGCTGCTGCACGCCCTTTTCCAGATGGGCCCATTCCTTGGCCGCGATGATGCGCGGGATCACATCGAAGGGCAGGATGCGGTCAACGGCCTTGGCATCGCTATACACCAGAAAGGTGATGCCCAGATTGTAAAGCTCCCGCTCCGCGTCGGACGCGCGGCGCCGCAGATCATCATATTGAAGTTGTCGAAGCCGATCCTTCACGGCCTCGGTATGCGATGCCGGTTTGCTGGCCGATCCAAACAGCTCATCATAGAAGCCGTTGGCGTCATAGGACGACAACAGGTCGTCAACACCTTTTCCAGACCCGCTCAACAGAGCCCCCTGCGCCCTTCGTGCCATGCGATCCGCTGTCGAGGGCGATGCCGACACCGGCTTCGTTTCGCATCCGCGAGATTAAGATTAACAGATCAGTAAGGTTTGACCAGAGCCTGTGTGAGTGCTCGCTACGGTTTTAACAGTTGTGATTTTTTTGCCTGCCTTGATCGCGGAAGGGAGCGAAAGATGGCCGTAGACGCCCTGTTCACGACTTGCGAAGTCATGAAGGTCGGTCTGTTCGATTGGGGGCAGGTCATCGCCATCCAGAAGGTTCACAGTAGCGGACCCTGGCAAGCTCGCCTTCTGTTCAGGACGGTGTAGCTAGGCAACGAAAGGAATGAAGCGCTGGGCGTAGCTGAACACTGGTGTGCACGTGACATTCGTGTAGCATCGGGAGTTTCCCAGATAAAAACTTAATTTCTTAAATTGACATAGGCATTAAGGCCGAAATATTCATAAGCGAATGTTTCCTGCTTTGGGTCCATATATCATGGTTTGCTTATCTTCCCGTGTCATGGCCCGATCAGATTTGATTTCGGCGGAAGCAGATGAGGAAGTTATCATGTTGGATGTTCGTAGCGGCCAGTACTTTAATCTGGACCCTATCGGCTCACGCATCTGGAACTTCCTCACTGGACCAATTGAAGTGGAGACGCTGTGTCGAGCCCTGGCGGAGCAGTTTGATGCGCCGCAACAGGTGATCGAATCAGATGTATTGGCTCTGATGGATGAATTGGCGGCAAAGAACCTGATTATCGTAGATATGTAAGAATGATCGTCCCATGGCGCGAGACGATGTGGTCTTCTGTATTGATGTGGGACGTAAGCTGATGTGGCGGCTGCATCAGGCTCTGCAAGGCAAGGGCAAGGACCGTCAGGCACCCGCAGCGTTCACCAGTCAGACTGTATCTGACCTTTTTCTGTCATATGGCCCATGGGGGCGTGATCATATCTCCCTGGCGTGCTTTGATGGCGGGCTTCGGCCTTGACCCCAGTATCAGGCATGAAAAATCAAGCCCAGGCAGCAGACCCGTCCGCGGCTTACCTCTACCACCTTTGTGGGCTTCGCCTCGCGTCGTCGCGTCCGCTGCCCTTCTTGGTCTCGGCCATGGCCGATGGGGATGGGCCGCCTGACCTGTGGATCCGAGTTGGGCCTGTGTCCTTACCCACTGACGCAGTAGTGCAGATCGGTTCACGGATATCCGTAGCACCCGACGGGACGGCATGGGTCAATATGGATGGTGCGGGATACATCCGGGTCGCCGGTGGGACGGAGATTGTGGCAGACCTTCCGGCGTTGATGCCAGAGGCGGAGATCAATAGCTGGCTGTGCGGGGTTGCCTTTGCGATCCTGTGCCACCAGCGTGCGACCCCTGCGCTGCATGCCTGTGTCATAGCGGTTGGTACGCGCGCGGTGGCTGTGGCCGGCTATTCCGGTGCTGGCAAGTCCACGACCACAGTTGCTCTGCTGCAACGCGGCCACCAGCTGGTGGTGGATGATCAGGCCATCGTCGATCCCGATAGACTGACAGTCAGCCCTGGATTTCCAGCCGTCAAACTGTGGGCAGCCGCTGCGATGCCGGGCTACATTCCAGACCCCAAAGACCGTATGCGGCCCGGCGTTGACAAGTTTCTGGTGCGTGTCACTGATCAATTTGCCAGTTCCCCGGTGCGGTTGGCGGGGGTGGTTGTACTCCGTGCTGATCCGGCTATATCTGAACCGATTCTGGAACCGGTGCCCTGGCCGGACAGCGCAGCGTTGCTGCACGGGCTTGTGCATCTGCCGGATTTCGGCCTGCTCCTCGATTCTGGCCGGGCGGGCCTATCAATCATGACCCGGATTGCAAGAAGCGTCCCGGTCTTCATTCTCATGCGTCCCATCGACATGGGCCAGATGGACCGGATTGCGGACAGTATTGAAGGCTTTGTACAGTCGCAAGGGGCGGACCGGCCATGACGGGGATCTGTGGTAGTTGGCGCCTGGATGGCGCGCCGGTCGCTGGTCAGGAGTGCGCGCGCATGCAGGCCGCACTGACACTTTATGGCAGGGACAGAAGCGGTCGGTTTGATCCGGGTTTCGTCGCGCTGGGTATCCAACTGGCCAGATTGCTGCCTGAAGATCGCTTTGACCGACAGCCGCTGATCGGAGGCGGCGGGCGGTTTGTCCTTGTGGCTGATGCGCGCATCAACAACCGGTCTGAACTAGCGGCGTCCATGGGGCTTTCACCCCAGCAAACGGCCAACATGTGCGATGCCGACTACATCCTGGCAGCCTGGGAGATGTGGGGAGAGCAGGGGCTGGAGCAGCTGAAAGGCATATTCGCCTTCGCCCTTTGGGATGATCGGGATCGAATTCTACGGCTGGTACGTGACCCGCTGGGTCAGCGTCCGCTCTTTTATCACCAGGGACCAGGGCGTATTATGTTCGCCAGCATGGCCAAGGGGTTGCATGCCCTCCCTGACGTGATCCGCGCGCCGGATGTTGAACAATTACGCGATCACCTAGCCCTTCTGCCGCATTCCGGTTCCCGCAGCTTCTTTGCCGGGATTGATCGGGTAGAGCCTGGGGGGATGCTGCGGTTTCATGCCGACGGCCGGGTTGAAACCATCAACTGGTATGATCGAACCCGCAACCGGTCGCCTCGCTTCAATAGGGCGGAAGACTATGTAGATGCATTCCGTGACCTGTTTGATCGGGCGGTCGCTGATGCCTTGCGCACCGATGGAACGGTTGCCTGTCATCTCAGCGCAGGAAGAGATAGCGGGCTGGTCACTGTTACCGCGGCAGTGCAGCTTGCCCGGCGGGGACAGCGTTTGGCGGCCTATACCCATGTTCCGCTGCCGGGTGCCGTGCTTTCATTCGGCCCGAACCGGATCGGGGATGAAGGGCCGGGGGCGGCCAAGACAGCGTCCTTGCACGACAACATTGATCATAGGCTGATAGATTGTGCCCACCGCAACATTGGCGACGATTTCGACAGCACATTTCATTATTGCGAGTATCCGCTTCTGAACCCCAGCAACAGCCTGTGGGACAGTGAAATCAGCCGCCGCGCCGCTGCATGCGGACACAAGGTCATGTTGACCGGACAATTCGGGAACATGACCGTCAGTGTCGATGGATTGGAACGGTTGCCGGAACTGTTGGGCCGTGGCCGTTTCCTGGCTTGGCTGCGCGAGTGTCTGGCGGTGGCCCGAACAGGTCGGCACAGCTTGCGCTTCCTACTGGCCGGCAGCGTCCTTCCTTTCCTGTCCTCCGACATGGTCAGCCAGTTGCGCCGACTTCGGGGACACCCGACACTTGGCCTTGGCGACTATACGGGCTTACGGCCCGATCTGATCGGTTCCGCGGCATTTCAGCGTCACTTGGCTGAAAATGGCTTTGATCCCCATTTCAGATCCAGACCTAGTGTTCACGCGACCCGGCGGATGGTGCTTTGGCGGCGGGATTGTCTGGCGCTTCACACCAAGGGTGTTTTGGCCGCGACCGGGCTGGACACACGAGACCCGACGGGTGACCTGCGGTTGGTGGAGTTTCTTTCAGCTGTGCCGACAGACCTTTTTCTTCGTCGCGGAGAAACGGCTTGGCTTTTCAAGAAGGCCTTTGGTGATCGCTTGCCAGCGGAAACGGTCGCGGTGCGACGCAAAGGAAAGCAGTCGGCAGATTGGGCCACACGCCTTCAGCAGGACCTGCCTGGGCTTAGGGCAGAAATCGACCGGGCGCGGCATAGCGCCACTGCCACCGATTTGATTGATCTGGATGGATTAAGTGCTGACGCCGATGCCTTTCCGGCCTTGGAGGGGCGGCCACAAACAGTGCAGATGGAGAACACCTATCATCTGCGTATGTTGCGCGCGCTGTCGGTCTCGCATTTCTTACGGAAACTGGAATCCGGTAATCATTAGAGCTGTTTTCGTTGACCGAAAACAGCTCTAACTGGAATCGCGCTTTAGTCGTCGTGCCGACGAAGTCCGATGCCGTTCTT
>JAEMSB010000276.1:5939-6577 GCA_016463045.1 Niveispirillum sp. | reverse complement strand
GCAAGGGGCTGAGACACCGCATGGACCGCCAGGATGGCGGCACCGGCGCGGGAACCCTTCGAACCTGATCCGGGTCGTACCGGCGTAGGGATGGAAGCATAGGGGCCCCGTTCGCCCCAACCGTGCCGCCTCACCGCACGCAAACCCGGATCTCCACATCAAGGGAGGTCCAGATGCCAGATACCAACATTACCGATCCCGAATTCCGCGTGACGACCGGTCCGCTGCCGGCCAGTCGCAAGGTGCATGTGGCGGGGGAACGCTTTCCCGACATCCGCGTGGCCATGCGCGAGATCGACCTGTCCCCCAGTGCCAATGAGCCGCCGGTGCGCGTCTATGATCCGTCCGGTCCCTATACCGACCCGTCCATCCGTACCGATATCCGTTTGGGCCTGCCCGAACTGCGCCGCGCCTGGGTGACCGCGCGCGGGGATGTGGAGGCGTATGGTGGCCGCGAGGTAAAACCGGAGGATAATGGTCTGCGTGAGGGGCAAGAAAGCCCCGTGCCGCTGTTTGATCGGGCATCCCGCACGCCGTTGCGCGCCAAGGCAGGGGCGAACGTGTCCCAGCTTCATTATGCCCGCAAAGGCATCATCACGCCGGAAATGGAATATGTCGCCATCCGCGAGAATCTGGGC
>JAEMSB010000276.1:2441-5929 GCA_016463045.1 Niveispirillum sp. | reverse complement strand
CAACATCCCCAACAATATCAATCACCCGGAGACGGAGCCGATGATCATCGGCCGGAACTTCCTGGTGAAGATCAACGCCAATATCGGCAATTCCGCGGTAACCTCGTCCGTCGCGGATGAGGTGGACAAGCTGGTCTGGGCCATCCGCTGGGGGGCCGATACTGTGATGGACCTGTCCACGGGCCGCAATATCCACACGATCCGCGAATGGATTATCCGCAATTCGCCAGTCCCCATCGGCACCGTGCCCATCTATCAGGCGCTGGAAAAGGTGGGAGGCAAGGCGGAGGACCTGACCTGGGAGCTGTTCCGCGACACGCTGGTTGAGCAGGCCGAACAGGGGGTGGATTACTTCACCATCCATGCCGGGGTGCGGCTGGCCCATATCCCGCTGACGGCCAAACGGGTGACGGGGATCGTCAGCCGGGGTGGCTCCATCATGGCCAAATGGTGCCTGGCCCATCACAAGGAGAACTTCCTCTACACGCATTTTGAGGAAATCTGCGAGATCATGAAGGCGTATGACATCGCCTTCTCCCTGGGCGACGGTCTGCGCCCCGGCAGCATCGCCGATGCCAATGATGCCGCCCAGTTTGCGGAACTGGACACGCTGGGCGAGTTGACCCAGATCGCCTGGAAGCATGATGTGCAGGTGATGATTGAAGGGCCGGGCCATGTGCCCATGCACAAGATCAAGGCCAATATGGACAAGCAGCTGAAGGTCTGCGGCGAGGCCCCCTTCTATACGCTGGGGCCGCTGACCACCGACATCGCGCCGGGCTATGACCATATCACCAGCGGCATCGGAGCGGCGATGATCGGCTGGTTCGGCACCTCCATGCTCTGCTACGTCACGCCCAAGGAACATCTGGGCCTGCCCGACCGCGACGATGTGAAGGTCGGCGTGATCACCTATAAGCTGGCGGCCCACGCCGCCGATCTGGCCAAGGGGCATCCGGGGGCGCAGGAACGCGATGATGCCCTGAGCCGGGCGCGGTTCGAGTTCCGCTGGCGCGATCAGTTCAACCTGTCACTCGATCCGGAGACGGCGGAGAAATATCACGACCAGACATTGCCTGCGGAGGGCGCCAAGCTGGCGCATTTCTGCTCCATGTGCGGGCCGAAATTCTGCTCCATGAAGATCACGCAGGAAGTGCGTGACTATGCGGCGGCGCAGGAGGGGATGGCGGCCATGTCGGCTTCGTTCAAGGAGAAGGGCGGGCAGGTGTACCTGTCGGACAGGCCGGTGCCGGAGGATCATCACTGAGGGGGCGGGGCCGATATTGTGATGCCGTAGGTCAGGTCGAGCCATAGGCGAGCCCTGACAAGCGACAGCGCCCGTGGTCATGTCAGGGCTCGGGCTCTGCCCTCGACCTGACCTACGGAAATTGCCCTCATAACCCAAACGAAAAACCCCCGTCCGCATCGCGGACGGGGGCCTTTCTTCTGGCCGTTCGGGGCCGGAAATGCCGTCAGGCGCGGGCCAGGCGGTCCATTTCCTCCTTCACGCGCAATTTCTCCATTTTCAGGCGGGTCAGGGTCGTTGTGTCGGGCATGGGGCGGCGCGATTCCATGCGCACCTCCCGGTCCAGGTTCTCGTGCTTCGTACGCAGCGATTCAACACGCTCGGGAAACAACATACGGCCTCTCCTTCTTGAACGATGGAACAACGGACCTGTCTGATTGTTGGTACCTGAAACGCGGCTTGACCTTTCCTGATGGACCAAACATGGGTCACGATCCTGACATGGAATCGTAACCTGTGGCTCTATGCATATGGATAGGGTGGTCGGGTTTTTCGAGAGGGGGATTGCCCACCCTGGACGAAAACCATCGGGGGCGCTACATCACCTCCATGGCAGATATCCTCCCACAGCCGGCCGGTTCTTCCGGTCCTGACCAGAACCCGGCATCGACACCGCCCCGACGTATGATCGTCGGGATCAGCGGGGCGTCGGGCATTGTTTACGGCATACGCCTGCTTGAAACGTTACGCCGGCTGGGCATCGAATCCCACCTCGTAATGAGCAGGTCTGCGGAGGTAACCTCTGCGCACGAGTCGGGGCTGAAGGTCGCGGATATCCGCGCGCTGGCCGATGTCAGTTATTCCATCACCGATATCGGCGCGGCCATCTCGTCGGGCAGCTTTCGCACCATGGGCATGATCGTGGCCCCCTGTTCGGTGCGGTCCCTGTCGGAGATCGCGTCGGGGGTGACCAGTTCGCTGCTGACCCGGGCCGCCGATGTCGTGCTGAAGGAACGCCGACGGCTGGTGCTGATGCTGCGCGAGACGCCGCTGCATCTGGGCCATATCCGCTCCATGGCGGCGGTGACGGAGATGGGGGCGATTGTTTATCCGCCCGTTCCTGCCTTCTATGCCAATCCGCAAAGCCTGGACGACATGGTCGATCACACGATCGGGCGGGTTTTGGACCTGTTCGATATCGACACGGGCCGGGTCCGGCGCTGGGGGGAGGGGGGGTAACCACCCGCCCTTCACTTCCGCTGTCCGCCTGCCTACATTGGCATTATCCCTGCCGAAGGCCGCTTCATGTCCAGCCACGCCCATCACCACCATGACCATGCCGTCCGCCATGACCATGGGTCGTGCGTCAAAGATGCGCTGGCGCGGGCCGACGCGCTCTGTACCGAACGCGGCGTGCGCCTGACGTCGCAGCGGGCGCGGGTTCTGGAGTTGGTCTGGTCCAGCCACAAGCCGCGCGGCGCCTATGCCATCCTGGAAGACCTGTCGGCGGATGGAAAGCGGGTGGCCCCCCTCACCGTCTATCGCGCCCTGGATTTCCTGCTGGAACAGGGGCTGATCCACCGGATCGAAAGCCAGAATGCCTTTGTCGGCTGTCCTGATCCCGGCACGGCGCATACGGGGCAGTTCCTGGTCTGCTCCTGCTGCGGCAATGCCACCGAACTGACCGACCGCGGCATTGCGGCGGCCATCGCCGACAGTGCGGCGGCGCAGGGTTTTACCGTGCAGCGGCAGACCGTTGAAGTAACGGGCATCTGCCCCGACTGCCGCGACCATTGACGATTGGGGTGTTGGTCCCCCACATGTCCGTTTAAGTAACGACCTTTCTCTGCCCGAGGAATCCTCCCTTGTCCACGCAACAGACCCCGCCCAGCCCGCCGCCCCGTCTGCCCATTTCCGTCCTGACGGGGTTTTTGGGCAGCGGCAAGACCACGCTGTTGTCGCGCCTGATCCGCGACCCGGCCATGGTGCGCACCGCCGTCGTCATCAACGAATTCGGTGAGGTCGGACTGGACCATCTGCTGGTCGAACAGTCGGACGAGAATATGGTGCTGATGGATAGTGGCTGCCTGTGCTGCACCATCCGTTCCGACCTGGCCGAGACGCTGCGCGACCTGTACATGAAGCGCATGCGCGGCGAGATCCCTGAATTCGACCGCGTTGTGATCGAAACGACGGGTCTGGCCGATCCGGCCCCCATCCTGCACACGCTGATGACCGATCC
>JAEMSB010000276.1:0-2341 GCA_016463045.1 Niveispirillum sp. | reverse complement strand
CTGGACGGGGTGGTCACCACCATCGACAGCGTCCATGGCATGGGCCAGTTGGACGAGCATGAAGAAAGCCTGAAGCAGGCGGCCGTGGCCGACCGCGTGGTCCTGACCAAGACCGATCTGGCCGAACCTGCCAAGGTGGAGGCCCTGCGCCGCCGCCTGCATGACCTGAACCCGGGTGCGGTCCATGTGGATGCGCAGAAGGATCAGGGGCTGCCGGTCCTGCTGTTCGATGCGGGCCTGTACAATCCCAACACCAAGTCGCTGGACGTACAGCGCTGGTTGAAGGCAGAGGCCTATGAGGGCGGGCACGATCATCACCATGATCATGACCACGGCCATTGCGACCACGACCATGGCCATTGCACCCATGATCATCATGATCACGGGCATGAGCATGGACATGATCACGGGCACGGCCATGATCACCACGCCCATGACCATGGGCACGACCATCATGACCATAGCCATTGCGACCATGATCACGGCCATTGCGATCACGACCATGGGCATGGCCACGACCATCACCACCATGACGTCAACCGTCACAATGACAAGATCTCGTCCTTCGTGATCCGGTCGGAAAAGCCGCTGCCCTGGGACGGTCTGGTGACGTTCTTTGAGACGGTGGCCAAGGCGCAGGGCGACAATATCCTGCGCGTGAAGGGTCTGCTGAATGTTGAGGAGGCAGAACGCCCCATCGTCATCCACGGGGTGCAGCACCTGTTCCACCCGCCGGTCCAGCTGGACGCCTGGCCGACCGCCGACCAGAGCACCCGCATCGTCTTCATCGTCAAGGATTTGAAGCGCGAGACGGTGCAGGAACTGTTCGACAGTGTGGTGAACGCCAAGGCGGCTTGAGCGTAGGCTTTCGTTAACGCGTGGTACCCCTCACCCTCCCACGCCTGTCAGGGCTTGGGAGGGTGAGGGTACCCCGTCACCAGCCCACATACCCCATCGCCCAGAGCCACCCGACGGCCAACAGAAGCGACACCAGCGTCATCGGCACCCCGCATCTGGCATGTTCCCAGAAGCCCAGGGTCACGCCGCTGGCTGCCGCGCGTTCCACCACGATCAGGTTGGCAAGGCTGCCCAGCAGCAGCAGGTTGCCCGACAGGGTGGACAGCACGGCCAGTGCGTAAAGCGCGCCTTCCGGCGGGTTGGGCCAGACCTGCATCAGCAGCAGCACCGCCGGCACATTGCCGATGGTATTGCTGGCTGCCAGTGACAGGGGCGCCAGCACGGTCAGCCGGTCCAGCGCCCAGCCGCTGCTGGCCAGTGCCGCCACCATCTCCCCCGGCAGGCCGGTCCGGGCCAGGGCAGCCGTCACCACGAACAGGGCCGCGAACAGCACCAGCAGGTGCCAGTCGACCAGCCCCAGCATGCGCCGGCTGGCGAACCGGCGGCTGATCAGCATGGCGGCGGCCACGGCCAGAACCCCTTCCTCCTGGGGTAGCGGAGTCGCGAAGAAGATCAGCAGCGCCAGGGTGGCCAGCAGCGCCTTTTTCAGATGCCACAGGTCCAGGTCGGGCGGGGCCAGGGGCAGCGGCGTGGCATCGGCCATTTCCAGCCGCCCGCGCCAGACAAGGGCGACCGTGGCGAAGACGCAGCCCATGCCCAGCAGGGCCGGCACGAAGCAGGCCGCCAGGAAAGGCCAGAAATCCAGATGGCCCAACTGTCCGATCAGGATGTTCTGCGGATTGCCGATGATGGTGGCCGCCGATCCGGCATTGGCGGCACCGGCCAGCGCGATCAGATAGGGCCGCGCATCCAGCCCCCGCGCCAGCAGCCCCGCGCATAGCAGTGGCGTCATGGCAAAGACCACGACATCATTGGCCAGCACCGCCGACAGCCCGCCGCCCACCGCCACCACAAGCGCCAGCAGCGCCACGGGGCTGTAGGCCGCCTGCGCCAGACGGACGGCGCACCAGCCATAGAAACCCGCCAGTTCGAACTGTGCCGACAGGATCATCAGCCCCAGCAGGATGAACAGGGTCGGGTAGTCGATGGCCGCACCCAGCGCATCACCCGGCATGGCACCGGTCAGGGCCAGGATGACGGCCCCCAGCAGGGCAATGCCGGTCCGGTCGATCTGCAATCCGGGGAAGCGGCCCACGGCCATGCCCAGATAGACCAGCACGAAGATGGTGAGGATCAGGATGGTCATGGGCGCCGGCGGGGACAGGAGGACAGTTTCCTTGGCGTACAACGACCCGCCCGGCGGGGCCATGGGAATTTGGGTAAGGGAAAATAGTTAGGTATTTCCCAAACTATTTCCTTGTGACCAAGTTGGCGCCCTGATACTTAGGTTTATGCCTAACATTCAAACTGACCCGATACAGCT
>JAEMSB010000799.1 GCA_016463045.1 Niveispirillum sp. | reverse complement strand
CCGCCGCGCCGCATCCGCGGCTTGGCTTCACGCCGCATGTGCGGCGCGGCGGCAGTCGCCGCCGGAGCTGTTTCCGGTCAACCGAAAACAGCTCTAATGCCCCAGAATGCCGCTTTCGATGACGCCATCAATGATGAACTGGCAGGCCAAGGCCGTCAGCAGGATGCCCAGGACGCGGTTGATCACGTTGATGCCGGTGACACCCAGCAGTTTCGAGACCTCGCCTGCGAAGATCAGCACGAACAGGGTGGCCAGCAGCACGCCCGACAGCACGGCCAGGACGGTCGCCTGCATCATCAGGTCGCCATCGGCGCGGCCCATCAGCAGCACGACCGAGGTCATGGCGCCCGGCCCCGCGATCAGCGGGATGGCCAGGGGGAAGACGGAGATGTCTTCCTTGTGCGTCGCCTCTTCCTTTTCCTCTGCCGTGGCGGTGCGCAGGCCGCTTTCGCGGGCAAACACCATGTCGATGGCGACCAGCAGCAGCAGAATGCCGCCCGCGATGCGGAAGGCCCCGACGCCGATGCCCAGCGAGGTCAGCAGCAATTCGCCGATGAAGGCGAAGCCGAACAGCAGGCCCGTGCCGATCAGCACGCCCTTCACGGCGGTGCGGCGGCGGTGACGCGCATCCATGCCCGCCGTCAGCCCCGCAAACATGGGGCCAAGGCCGATGGGATCGATGGTCACGAAAAAGGCGATGAAAGTGGAAAGGACCAGGTCGGTCATCACGGCCACCGGGCAGGAACAGAGGATGTCAGGAATGGACATGCTCTACCCCAACCCATGGTTACTGTAAAATGCCGGGCTGGCAGGGCTGCCTTTACACCGTGATCTCGATCAGGTTGCCGTCCGGGTCCCTCACCACCGCCTCGTAATAGCCGTCGCCGGTCCAGCGCGGGCCGCTGTCCAGCAGGCCAAGGGCGGACAGGCGGGTGGCGAGGTCGTTGACCGCTGCCTCTGAGCCCAGCGACAGGGCGATATGGGCCCAGCCATAGCGTTCCCAGCCCTGCTCCCCCTCTCCTGACAGCCAGGGCGCGCTCATCAGTTCGATGACGGCCCCTTCTTTCAGCCGCAGGAAGCGGGAGGTGAAGCCCGGTCGGCGGCGGCTTTCGTAAAGATCGCCCACATCAGCCTCGAAATATGTGGCCCAGAAGGATGCAGCCGCATCCAGATCAGCGGTCCACAGGGCGACATGGGCGATCTTCACAAAGGCTCTCCGTTATTTGCCCGGCATGGTCAGGGCGAAATAGGGCAGGGTCGGCTTCTCTGTGGGGCCGAAGGGACCGGGCACGGCACCCGATACCGGCGTCAGCGACCGCAGATAGGCGATGATGGCGCCGGCATCGGCGTCGGTCATCCGGCTATACCCCATATATGGCATAACCGGGGCCAATTGCCGCCCGTCCGGGCGGACACCGGTGCGCAGGGCCTTCACAATTTCCGCATCGGTCCAGGCCCCCAGGCCGGTATCGCGGTCTGGCGTCAGGTTGGGGCCGACAAAGGTGCCCAGGCCCGGTACCTGCCAGCCGACATCGCTGCCGCCCAGCAGCCGCGCGGTATCGGGACGCCCGGCCATGGCGCCCGCCGTGTGGCAGTCGCCACAGCCCAGGATGCCGACCAGATAGGCGCCGCGTGCCACCTTGTCCGGGTTGGGCCGGTCCTGTGCCAGGCTGGCACCCGTTGCAGACAAGAGGACGCAGGAAAGCAGGACGGGACGCAGGGCCCACCCGATGATCGAAGACATGGACATGATCTGACCTTGAGAATCCTTGGAAGATACGGGCC
>JAEMSB010000275.1:6361-6594 GCA_016463045.1 Niveispirillum sp. | reverse complement strand
TCACCGACCACCGCATCAACCTGACCCTCTATGGCAAGATCGACCGGTTCATGACCGGCGAGATGGATGAGGTCATCGACGCCCTGATCACCCAGGAAGAGGCCGAGCGTCTGGCGGAATTGCAGTAGCAACCGCCCTGCGGGGGCACCGATCCCCGCTTCCCCCAACGCCGCTGTTCATCTAGAATCCCTCTAAACAAGGGGTGCATCACCGGTCACCGCATGGTGCCGGGC
>JAEMSB010000275.1:0-6351 GCA_016463045.1 Niveispirillum sp. | reverse complement strand
CCCCGCGCAGAGGCGGTCGCCCCTGAATTGTTGGCGGGTCCACGATAACAAGGCGGAGGAAACCCGATGTCCAATCCAGGCAATCCGGCCAATCCCGGCACACCACCGGATTTTTTCACGCGTTTCCCGATGCGCGAGGTCAGCAGCGCGGAATTGGACGGAGCCCTGGCCGAGGAGGGTGTGCCGCCGCTGACCATCCTGTTCCTGTGGGGCCGCGACTGTCCCAATTGCGACATTGCCAAGCATGCGATCCTGTCCGCGCCACCCCGGTTCATCTGGCCGGAGGTGCGCTGGCTGCACGACAATGTCTATGACGACATGGAAATGGCGAACCGGTTTAGCCTGCACGGCATTCCCGTTTTCTTCGTGTTCCGGGGCAAGCGGTTGATCGGCAAGATGACCAGTTGGCCCGGCATCGGCGATTTCACCAATGTCATCGCGGGCCAGATCGCCGCCCTGCCGGGATATCACCCGCCGCCAGGCCGCCCGAAACTGACCCTGGTGAAAGGCTGAAATTTTTCGGACCTGCCCTGTCGGCATCACGGCCCCTGCCCCGTCCTTGAGATATCGGGCAGGATGGAAACCCTGTCCCTGGATCAAACCCCAAGGAGATGACAATGCGCGTGATGGTGATCGTAAAGGCGACAGAGGATAGCGAGCAGGGCCGGATGCCGTCCATGGAGCTGCTGACCGCCATGGGTGCCTTCAACGAGGAGCTGATCAAGGCCGGCATCATGCTGGCCGGTGACGGGGTGAAGCCCACTTCCGCTGGCTATCGCATCGCCTTTGACGGTGACGGGCGCACGGTCCGGCCCGGCCCGTTCGGTCACACGACCGAGCAACTGGCCGGGTTCTGGATCTGGCAGGTGAAGGATATGGAAGAGGCCCTGGCCTGGGCCAAACGCTGTCCCAACCCGATGCCGGGTCCCAGCGAACTGGAAATCCGCCCGCTCTATGAGGAAGCGGATTTCATGTGAGGAGGCCCGCGACGGACCGGCGTTATTGGCCGCTAGGCTGTGCGCTGGTCCGAGCCCTGAACGCGCGGAGCTGAACGTTAAACCGTTCGGCGAAGATCTGCATGGCCGTGACGGTCAGATCATATTGCTGGATCAGAGCCAGATATTCCTGGCCCGAAATGCGGTTCAGGCTGACCTTCACCAGCTTGTCCAGACAGGCATTGAAGGCTTCCGACTGCGTGACATAGGTCTTCACGGCCACCTGCGCGTCGCGCATTTCCGCCTCGGTCGCGGTCTTGCCATCGGGCAGCTTGCCCGGCATCTGCGGACGGGTGCAGCCGGGTGCAGCCGCAGCAGCAGCCTTTGCCTGCGCATCCTGCTGCTTCACCACCTCGCCCATTGTGGGCAGGTTGCTGGCCGCCGGCAGCTGCACCGCCGGGGCGGCGGCGGGCGCGCGGGCCGCCGGCTGTTCGGCCTGCCGGGCAATCTCGCCCATGGTCTGGCCGACGGGGCGGTTCGTATCCTGGTTGGCGGCCAGGGCCGGCAGGGTGGCCAGGGTCAGAGAGGCGGCGAACAGGGAACGGGTCAGCAGGGACATGGCTTTATGAACGCTCCAACGCGGGACCAGCCGGTATTTCCAGCCGCTGGTATTAGGCACAGCTGGCAGCAGCTTGCAAGCGGGCGAAATGCCCTTCCTTCGCCGCAAACCCGTGTTAAACACCCAGCAGGGTGTGAAGGGGACAGGGTTCAGGATGATCGGCGTCTTTGATTCGGGCCATGGCGGGCTGACGGTGCTGCGGACCTTGCACGCGACCCTGCCAACCCATGATTTCCTGTATCTGGGCGATCATGCCGACGCCCCCTATGGCGACCGCCCGCCCGAAGAGATCTATCACCTGACGCTGGCTGGCGTGTCACGCCTGTTCGACCGGGGGGCCAGACTGGTCATCCTGGCCTGCAACACCGCGTCCGCCGTGGCATTGCGCCGGTTGCAGCAAACCTGGCTGGACCAGGCCTGGCCCGGACGGCGCGTGCTGGGCGTGCTGGTCCCCATGGTGGAGGCGGTGACGGGCCAGCCCTGGATGGCCGATATCGCCGCCAGCCGACAGGCGGGGGAACCGCGCACCATCGGCATCTTCGCCACCAGCCGTACCGTCGACAGCGGCGCCTATCCCCGCGAAATCGCCGCCCGCGCGCCGGAGGTACGGGTAGTGCAGCAGGCCTGCCCCGATCTGGTTCCCCTGATCGAGGCCGACGCCGACCCCGCCCGCCTGCGCGATGCCGTCAACCGCTACGCCGACGGCTTGATGACGCAGCTGCAGGGCGTGCCGCCGCAGGCGGTGATGCTGGGCTGCACCCATTATCCGCTGGCCGCCGACCTGTTCACCGCCGCCCTGCCGGCAGGCGTGGAGGTGCTGTCACAGCCCGACCTGACCGCCAAAAGCCTGTCAGCCTACCTTACCCGCCACCCAGAATTCGACCGGTCGGGCCGGGGCGAGGTCGGCTTCCTGACTACGGGCGACAGCGCCCGCATCACTGATCTGGCCACCCGCTTCTTCGGCAAACCAGCACGGTTTGAGCGGGTGTGATGCACGTCTGGGCACCCGTGTAATACGCTTACAGCCCCAGCGCCGACAACAGTGTGGCGTCCACCTTGTTGCCCACCCCGTTCAGGCTGTTGTCACGGCGAAACCGGTCGGCGCCTTTCTGGCTGTTATTGCCCCAGATGCCATCGGCGGTGCCGACCTCCGTGTAGCCACGGCTGTTCAAGGCCTGCTGTACGGCCTGGATGGTGCTCCTGGCATTCGGGTCGCGCACGCTTTCCCCGGCCAGGACCTTGCGGACCTTGGCCAGCCAGGCGTTGCGGTCGTCCAGACCGTTCAGGCCGCCATTGATCTTCTTCACGACAGCGTTGAAATCGCCCGTGTCGCAGATCGGGTTCAGGCCCTTCCAGGCCCAGAAGCCGCAGGCGACCCGCAGTGCATTTTCCGGTGCCGCCGCCAGATCGGGATTATTGACCAGATCCAGACCCGCCGCCTTGCCCACAGCGGCATAGGCATCGCGGCCCGTCAGTTGAATATAGCCGCGCCCCCGGTAGAGATAGCCATCGCCCGGCTGGGTATTGCCCATGCGCCCGGCATAGACATTGTTGGCCAGCGCTTCGGGATTGTTCACATAAGGCTGGGCCGACGCCTCGGTCGGGAACCGGCTGGGCCAGACGGCACAGAGGCGGGCGGCGGTGGAATAGTTCAAATTCTCATGCGTGATGGTGCAGCCGCCCGATTCATGGCCGACATTGGCCAGGAAATAGGGCAGCCGGTTAATCATGCCCGCATCCGAAAAGCCGAAGGACCCGAACAGCCCGTCCGCCTGCGCCGCCATCTGGGTCAGATGGTCCTGCGGCGCCTGGGGGAAAAGCTGTGTGAATATGCCGATATCCATGGGATGCCCCTGATCCGATGCGGAAAACAGGCATCAGGATGCATCCGGGCGTAGAGCATGTTCAATAGTTATTCATAAAATAACGGGATACAGGCCTATGCTCATTTACCCGCAAACAACCGGGCCAGGCGCTGGGCGGCGGCCAGTCGATCGAAGGCGGCGTCGCCGGCACTGTCATTGGTGCAAAGCGCGACGGTCAGGCCCAGGTCGGGATAGATCAATAGCATGGCGGCGCCACCATTGGCCGCGCCGCCATGATGGACGAAGCGGCCCAGATCATCCTCGCCCACGCGGAAACCCAATGCATAGCGTTCAGGATTCATCGCCCCATCGGACAGCGCGAGGGGAGTCCAGAGCAGGTCCCGCGTGGCCGGTTGCAGCAGCGCGCCGGTGATCAGGCCATTGCCCAGGGCCACCAAATCGATGGCGGTGGAGCGGAAACCGCCACCCGCGTAACGGTTGCTGAGATCGTCGGCAAACACCGGGAACAGCAGGCCGCCCGCCCGCATATAGCCGGTGGCATCATCGGCATCCCTCACGCCCTTGCGGTCCAGCCCCGTGCGCCCCATGCCGGCGGGCCCCAGAACCTCGGCCTGCACCAGCGTTTCAAACCCCTGCCCCACCGCCTTTTCCAGGGCCAGCGCCACCAGCGTGTAGCCATGGCTGCTATAGGCGAAGCCCTTGCCGGGCGGGAACAGCAGCGGGTCGGCGGCGAAGACGGCGGCGGCCTCCCTTGTCGTGGGGTATGGCGTGTCGCTCCACGCCTCGGCCATGCTCGCATAATGCCGGATACCGGCCTGATGCGACAGAAGCTGTTTCAGGCTGTATCCGGCGGGGGCGGAAGGGAAATCCGGGACATAGGTGGCGAACGGCGCATCAATGTCGATGACGCCCTTCTCCTGCTGGCGCATTGCCGTGATGGCGGTGATGGGCTTGGAAATGCTGCCGATGCGGTATCGCGTTTCCGGCGTGGCGGGTGTCGCCG
Organism: Niveispirillum sp.; assembly: GCA_016463045.1. Lineage (GTDB taxonomy): Bacteria > Pseudomonadota > Alphaproteobacteria > Azospirillales > Azospirillaceae > Niveispirillum. Next base: position 1,968 of record JAEMSB010000275.1, on the reverse strand, counting down.
TCGACAGGTCTGCATGGCCGATGGCGCCGGCCCACAGCAGTTCTCCCTTGAGGCCCACCGCCGCCGTGACGGATGGCACCCCGCTGTCGCGGTAAAGCTCGGCCATCCAGGCAACGGCCCCGCCATCCATGCCGATCGGCGCACCGGGCATGGGCGCTGAAACCAGCGGCGCATCGGCGGGCCGGCGCTCCACGCTTACAAACAGCCAGCCCGTGCCCAGCAGCAATGCCAGCAGAAGCAGCAGGCCGGACAGTTTCAGCACTTTCATAAGCGTCATCGTCCGGTGTCCCGCCCCTGGCTTGCTGCGCTTAGTTCACCCGCTCCCTGTCGTCAGGATCGCGGGCCAGAACCTCGCGCTTGCCGGCATGGTTGGCGCGGCTGACCACACCTTCCTTCTCCATCCGCTCACTCAGGCGGGCGGCGGAGTTGTAGCCGATGCGCAGATGGCGCTGGATGAAGCTGGTCGACGCCTTGCCCTCGCGCGTCACCACAGCCACGGCCTGATCGTAGAGATCGTCGCCAGTGGGCTCCCCGCCCTTACCGCCCTCGCCACCGCCGCCGGCCTCGGAAGGATCGAACTCCTCCTCTTCCTCGGTCACGGCATCGACATAGGCGGGTTCGCCCTGGGCCTTCAGGAAGCGGACAGCCTGTTCCACCTCCTCGTCCCGCACGAACGGCCCATGGACGCGGGTGATGCGGCCACCACCGGCCATGTACAGCATGTCGCCCTGACCGAGCAGCTGTTCGGCACCCTGTTCGCCCAGGATGGTGCGGCTGTCGATCTTGCTGGTCACCTGGAAGCTGATGCGGGTGGGGAAATTGGCCTTGATGGTGCCGGTGATGACGTCCACCGACGGGCGCTGGGTCGCCATGATCAGGTGGATGCCGGCGGCGCGCGCCATCTGGGCCAGACGCTGGATCGCCGCCTCGATATCCTTGCCGGCCACCAGCATCAGGTCGGCCATTTCGTCGACAATGACGACGATATAGGGCAGTTCCGTCAGGTCGATGGGCTGTTCCTCATAGATCGGCTTGCCCGTGTCAGGGTCAAAGCCGGTCTGCACGCGGCGGGTCAGCACCTCCGCGTTCTGGCGCGCCTCTTTCAGGCGGGCGTTGTAGCCGTCGATATTGCGCACGCCCAGCTTGGACATGTTGCGATACCGGTCCTCCATCTCCCGCACCGCCCATTTCAGGGCCACGACAGCCTTTTTCGGATCGGTCACGACGGGGGCCAGAAGGTGGGGAATGCCCTCATAGATGGACAGTTCCAGCATCTTGGGATCGACCATGATGAAGCGGCACTTGTCCGGCGGCATCCGGTACAGGATCGACAAGATCATGGTGTTGATGGCCACCGACTTGCCCGAACCGGTGGTGCCGGCCACCAGAAGGTGGGGCATGCGGGCCAGATCGGCGATGACGGGGCCGCCACCGATATCCTTGCCCAGGACCAGGGCCAGCTTCTGCTGGCTCTTCTCATAGGCGTCCGACATCAGTAATTCGCGCAGATACACCGTCTCACGCCGCTGGTTCGGCATTTCGATACCGATGACATTGCGGCCGGGCACCACGGCCACGCGCACCGACACCGCCGACATGGAGCGGGCAATATCGTCGGCCAGACCGATGACGCGGGAGGATTTGACGCCGGGGGCAGGCTCCAGTTCATAGAGCGTGACCACGGGTCCGGGGCTGACCTTCACGATCTGGCCGCGCACGCCGAAATCTTCCAGCACGCTTTCCAGCATCTCGGCATTGCGCTGCAATGCCTCCTCGCTCATCAGCGGGCCGACGCCATGCGGGGGCAGTTGCAGGATATCGACGGGCGGCAGCTCGTAATCGCCGCGCGCCTCGGGTTCCAGCAGCAGATTGGCCTGCCGGGCCTTCTCCACCTTGCGCGCCACTTCCGGCAACGGCTTGGGCGCCGGGGCCACGACGGGCGGGGCATGGCGGCGGCGTTCCTCCGAC
>JAEMSB010000798.1 GCA_016463045.1 Niveispirillum sp. | reverse complement strand
CCTCCGCACAGATCAGATAGTAATAACCATCCTTCTTGAAGATATGCGGCCCTTCGATCCAGATCGGCTTTTTGGAGATATCGACGCCGCCATTCACCAGCACCTTGCGCGGGCCGATGGTCTTCATGGTTGTCAGGTCCAGTTCCTGCACCCAGATGGCGCGGTGTCCCTGGTACAGCGGCTCGCCCTCCGGCGGGCCGTTATTGATGACCCAGGCGCGGTCCCCCTCAAAGTAGATCGACGGATCAATCCCACCTTCCAGATCGGGCAGCCAGACCGGATTGGACCAGGGGCCCTTGGGGTCCTTGGCGGTGATGATGAAATTGCCGCCGCAATCGACGCAGGTGTTCAGAATATAGAAGGTGCCGTCATGATAATCGATGGCGGGCGCGAAGACACCGCGCGACAGGCCCAGGGCCTTGAAATCCAGCTGGTCCGGGCGGTCGATGGCATTGCCGATCTGGGTCCAGTTGACCAGATCACGCGAATGGAAGATCGGGATGCCGGGAAACCAGCTAAAGGTTGAATTCACCAGATAATAATCATCGCCCACCCGTGTGATGGAGGGGTCGGGATAATAGCCGGTCAGAATGGGATTGCGATATTCGCCCGGTTTGGCCTTCACCACGGCATCGGAAGGGTCGGCCCCCTGATAATCCAGCCAGTTGAACCGCGCCGTATCGGCGGCCAGGGCCACCGGGGCGGTGAACAAGGCCGTAGTCAGGGCCAGGGCTGTCGTCAATCCACGCATTTTTCCTCCCGCTTGTTTGGTTCTTGATTGTGAGCCGTAGGTCAGGTCGAGCGCGATGCGCGAGCCCTGACAGAAAAGGTCTTCGATCCGCTGCTGTCAGGGCGGGGCTGCTGCCCCGGCCCGACCTCCATTCTCCGCATAAGGCCCAACCATCACGCCCATGAAGCCGCGTGCGGTCGCGGTGGACAGGATGGTGCCGTCAGCATCCTTCAGGATGGTCTTCCACCCATCCTTGCCCGTGCCGACCGCGAAATCATAGACACCGCCCCGCGCCGTGACGCGCAGGCGCAAGGCGCCGTCGCCGGGCGTCGGCTGGCTGGCCAATATGCGGCCCGGCTTTGGATCATTCTCCCCGGCGCGGACGGCGACGGTCAGGGTGCGTACGCCGTTGACCAACTCCGCCGTGAAGCGGAACCAGTATTCGTCATTCTGGATCACGGCCAGACCCGCCCGCTGCCCCGGCGCATCGGGGGTGAAGGAGAGTTCGGTGGTGAAACTGGCGTCGCGATGCTGCTGCCGGCGTGCCCACAGGCTGGGGCTGGCGCGGTCGGACAGGGTGACGGACTGCGGCGTCAGGTGGAGCGATCCATCCGACAGGCGCCACCAGCCACCGTCCAGCCGGCGCGGGGTCATCCAGTAAAGCGGCAGGGCAGTGCCGTCAAACTCGTCCCGTACCGTGAAGGGGCCAGCGGTCGGAATGGCGGCGGGCGGCTGTACCGGCAGGTCTGGCCGTGCATGCGTACGCGGGATCGCCGTGCCGGGGTCAAGGATGCGCGGCCAGCCATCGACCCAATGGACGGGCAGCAGGAACGTCTCCCGCCCCGTATTGAACATCTCCCCCCCCGCATAGGGGCGCACGGCCAGGAACACGGCCCACCAGTCGCCCTTCTGCGTCTCGATCAGATCGGCATGGCCCGCCGCCTCAATCGGGTTGGGGCGTCTGGGGTCCAGGTCGCGCTGCGTCAGGATCGGGTTGGTGGGGCCGGGATCTCGGTCTTACCGTTCGAGCCCTACGCCAGCTGGGCCACGATGCCCAGC
>JAEMSB010000797.1 GCA_016463045.1 Niveispirillum sp. | reverse complement strand
GGTCCGCTATGATGTGTGGAGCAGCGAAGGCCAGCGCATGTTGAAGGGCTACAAGACCGCTGTGGAGGCGATGCTGGCCCTGCCGCCCACCCATCCCCATAACTGGTTCCGCAATGCCTTTGTGCATTACATGGATTGCCCGCATGGCAATTGGTGGTTCTATGTCTGGCACCGGGGCTATCTGGGCTATTTCGAACAGACGGTTCGCAAATATTCCGGCATGTCCGATTTCGCCTTCCCCTATTGGGACTGGAGCCAGAAGCAGGCGCTGCCCGATGGCATGTTCGACGGCGTGCTGACGCCCGTCGCCGATGCCTTCGCCAAATATGCGCGCGACCTGCCGACCTTCACCAATTTCATCCAAGGCCCGCTGGAAAGCTATTACAGCCGCATGACGGCCGCGCAGAAGAACCAGCAGAACCTGCGCGGCAACACAAATTTCCAGAAGCTATGGGACGGCGTGGCCGGGACGGGTGGGGTGGATAAGGGCGACCGCGCCTTTGCGCCCACGGACCTTTCGCCCACCCTGAAGGCCCGTTACCCGACCCGCAGCAATCCCGACATCACCCCGTCGGTCGCCAAATATTGCCTGCCGGCCAACATCGCCCTGGGTCTGGCGCCGAACCAGTTCAACAGCGCCAACATGGTGGACAGCTTCACCAGCGTGAAGACCGCCTCCCATAATGCCATGCCGGCCAGCGGCTCCGTCTTCTCCAAGCTGGAGGGGGAGCCGCATAACAAGGTCCATAACTTTATCGGCGGCGCGTTCGATGGTCCGGGCAATTGGGGCAGCGGCCCCTTCGGCAACATGACCAACAACCTGTCCCCCGTTGATCCCATCTTCTTCCTGCACCATTCCAACATGGACCGGCTGTGGTGGCTGTGGGAGGAGAAGCAGAAGGCCAAGGGCCTGCCCACCCTGCCCACCAACAAGGACGAGTTGGCGCAGTTCGAGCGCGAACCCTTCCTGTTCTTCTGGAACGACAAGGGCGAGCCGATCCTGAACGGCAAGGCCGGGGATTACATCGATCCCAAGCAGTTCTGGTATTATTACGGCCCGCCGGTGGACAAGACGCTTCTGAACATGGTGGAAGACCTGAAGAAGCCGACCACGGCGCCGCGTCTGCTGGCGGCGGCATCGGATGAAAAGTCCGTGGATGGGCTGGCGAAATGGCCCATCGGCCTGAATGCTCGTCAGGTGCAGGCCATCATCACCTTCACCCGCCCCGCCAGTTCGGCCCGCGAATATGCGGTGGTCATCAATGCGCCGGCGGACCTGAAGGTGGCGGGCTTCGACAGCCCCTATTATGCCGGCAGCATCTCCTTCTTCGGCAGCCACACATCCGACATGCAGCACCGCGTCACCTATGCCGTGTCTCTGGACCCGGCGGTTGTGGCCAAGGCCGGGGGGCAGATGGACCTGCGCCTCGTCCCCACCCCGGCCTGGGCCGACCGGGCGGAACCGCAGATCGAAAACCTGGAAATCCGCGGCTCCTGATGATCCGGGCACCCGGCGGCATCCTCACCCGATGCCGCCGGGCCGTCCTTCAACCAATCCCCTCCTCATACTGGCGCAGCACCCGGCGCAGCCGTTCCGCCTCCGGCTTCAGCACCCGGAAATACCGCACGGCCATGATGCCGCCCGACAGGCCAAATCCCACCGTCGCCAGCAGGGCGAAATCCCGGATATTGCCGCCCGTCATCTTGCCGACATCGCCCAGCTGCATGACGGCCAGCCCCAGCGCCGACAGAAAGATGGGCACCACCACTCCCATTACCCGGATACGGCC
>JAEMSB010000274.1:878-6599 GCA_016463045.1 Niveispirillum sp. | reverse complement strand
ACGGCGCTGGGGGATGCGGCGGGGGGGCGGCAGGCGCAGGAAAAGGCCCTGTCCATCGACCCGACCTATGCCGAGGCGGCGGTCAACCTGTCGCTGGACATGGTGGGTCGGGGCGATGTGCCGGGTGCCCGTGAGGCCCTGTCCCGTGCCCTTTCCATCCGGCCCGGCTTTGCCCGCGCGCTCTATAACGACGCGCTGCTGGCCCTGGGGCAGGGAGACCTGAAGGCCGGTTGGACCCGGCATGAGGCGCGGTTTGACAGTGGAGAAGTGGCCTGGGGCGGCCCACCATCCGTTCCCCGCTGGGACGGAACGCCCCTGTCGGGCCGGCGTCTGCTGGTCTGGGGGGAACAGGGGCTGGGCGATCAGGTGATGATGGCGGCCCATTACGGACCTCTGTCGGGGCTGGGTGGCTCTGTCACCCTCTGGACCGATCCACGGCTGGTGCCGATCCTGGCGCGGGCCTTTCCGTTTGCCACGGTGATGGCCGAAGGAACGGCGGTGGCGGTGGATTGCCATGTGCCGGCGGGCAGCCTGCCCCTGCTTCTGGCCCCTGATATCGCGGGTTGGGATGGGGCGGCCTTTCTGTCACCGCATCCGGACCTAGCCCCGTTATGGCGCGACAGGCTGGCGGCGCTGCCGCCCGGATTGCGCATCGGCCTGTGCTGGCGCAGCCAGTTACGGACGGCGGCGCGGGAGGCGGCCTATACGGACTTGTCCGACTGGCTGCCCCTGCTGCGGATGAGCGGTGTACAGGTCGTCTCGCTTCAATATGACGGTGCGGAGGAGGAGATTGCAGCGGTGGAGGCAGCCCACGGCGTGCATATCCATCGCTGGGACGGGGCCGATCTGCGCGATGACCTGGAAACGGCCCTGGCCCTGACGGCAGAACTGGATCTGGTTATCACGGTGGCCACGGCGGTGGGGGAAATGGCGGGTGCCTTGGGCGTACCCGTCTGGCGCCTGTCGGGGCCACTGGATTGGACAAGGCTGGGTACCGCCGTGCGGCCCTGGTTTGCCAGCATGCGGGTTTTCACACCACCACCCCTGACGCCCATGGCTTCGCAAGTGCCGGCGGTGGTCACGGCCCTGACGGCCTTGTTGCCACCGGATGGTCCCGATGGTGATCCGTCCACCTGGTTAGAGCGCGGTATCGAACAGCAGAAGGCGGGTGATCCCGCCGGTGCCATGCCATTCTACCGTGCCGTCATCGCGCGGGACGGGGAAGCGCCGGTGGCCCTGCACCTGCTGGGTCTGGCCTTGCAGCAGACAGGCCGGCCCGCCGAGGGCCTGCCCTTCATGCGGCGCGCCGTGGCGGCGGCGGCGGATTACGCGGCGGCCTGGGTCAATCTGGGCAATCTGTACCAGACCCTGGATCAGCCGGCAGAGGCGGAAGGGGCCTATCGCAAGGCGCTGGCCCTGCGTCCCCTTGACCCCGGCACCTGGACCAACCTGGGCAATGCCCTGCGCGCGCTGGGCCGGCTGGAGGATGCGGTCAAGGCGCATGGCCGCGCCATCGGCATGGATAAGGGGTCGGCCATTGCCCATGGCAATCTGGCGGCAGTGCTGAAGGACCTGGACCGGCTGGACGCGGCGGAGGGCGAATATCGGCTGGCCCTGACCCTGGGCGGGGCGGACACGCATCTGCATGCAGGATTAGGGGATGTTCTGCGCCAGCGGGGGCAACTGGTTCCGGCGCGGGCGGCGTTGCAGGAGGCGCTGCGCCTTGACCCCGGTAACGGTGAGGCCTGGAACAATCTGGGCCGGGTGGCGGAGATGGCGGGCGATCCCGCCGCCGCCCGTCATGACTATGACCAGGCCCTGGCCGCAATGCCGGGGTTGCCCACCGCGCTTTATAACCGTGGCCTTCTGGACCTGGCCGAGGGAGCGCTGGAGGCCGGGTGGAAGGGCTATGCCATGCGGTTCCGGGGGACGCAGACCATCCGTGGCCGCCATGTCTCGCTGCCCATTTGGGACGGGTCCGACATCGCGGACCGCCGGCTGCTGGTCTGGGGCGAACAGGGTCTGGGCGATCAGTTGATGTTCGCGGCGCTGTACCCGACCTTGGCCGCCCGTTGCGGCCATCTGATCATCGAGGGGGACCGGCGGCTGACGGGTCTGCTGGCCCGTGCCTTTCCCCTGGCCACGGTCCGGCCCGCCACGCCCGACCCGCGCGATGCCGATCTTGCGGTGGCGGCGGGGGATGTGGCGGGCCATCTCTGGTCCCATCTGGGTGATCTGTCACCCCATGCCTATCTGACGGCCCGGCCCGATCTGGTGGCGGTGTGGCGTGACCGGCTGGCGGCCTTGGGGCCGGAATTGAAGATTGGCATCTGCTGGCGGTCCAGCATGATGACGACGGAGCGTCGCCGGTCCTATGCCAGCCTGTCCGACTTTGCGCCCCTGGCCGCCATTCCCGGCGTGACCCTGATCGGGTTGCAACGCGGCCTGGAACCGAGGGAGGTGGAAGGGGCGTGCGTGCCCATCACCCGCTTTGACGATCTGGACCTCAATGATGATCTGGAAGGTCAGGCAGCGTTGATCACCGCGCTTGACCTTGTTATCACGGCGCCGACGGCGGTGGGGGAACTGGCGGGGGCGCTGGGCGTGCCTGTCTGGCGCCTCGGGCGGGCCGATTGGACCGGGCTGGGCACGGTGGTGCGTCCGTGGTTTCCCAGCATGCGGCGGCTGGACAGCCGGTCGGGCATGGCGGCGGCCCTGGCCGAGGCCGCGCACCTGCTGATCAGCGCCAGGCGTAGTTGAAGCTGATCGAAATCCGCTCGCTCTCGGCCTGGTTCAGCACCACCTCATGCCGCAGCCAGCTTTCCCACATCAACAAGGTGCCCGCCTTGGGCGCCACGGGAATGCTGGGCAGCAGGTCGCGCGCCGCCTTCGGCTTACGCGGGGGGGCGGCCATCATCAGGGCCAGACGCGGATCCTCAAACCGGATGGAGGAGGCACCATCGGGGATTTCGACATAATAGGTGCCGCTGATCACGCTGTTGGGATGGATGTGGGAGCCATGGAATCCGCCCGGGTCCAGGACATTGATCCACAGGCTGTCCAGTTCCAGCTTCTTGTCGCCCAACTGCCATTCCTGCAATTTCGCGAAGGCCTTGGCATGGCGGTCCAGATGCGATTTCAGCGTCTTCACCGCCGGAAAGCGCCAGGGCAGATCATCCAGGGATGAGTAGGAGGTATAGCCCGTATAGCCGTTCTTGGCGGACCATTTCTGGCCGGCCACATCATCCTCTGCCGCCGACCGGCAGCAGGCAGCCAGTTCGTCATTCAACGCCTCTATCCCGTCCAGTTCGGCGCGGTAGAGGCGGGTTGCGAACAGGGTTTCGATCAGGGGGGCGTTGGCATCTGTCATGATGCCCCAAGGCTTACGGTGCGCCGCGACGCCCGTCAATGGGCCACCGGATCGGGACCTGCCCGATCCGGTGGTCATTCATGTTGCCTCACGCGCCGGCGGGCGCATCCGCGCCCTTGGCTACGCCGCATGGGCGGCGCGGCGGTAGTCACCGCCGTATCAACGGTCATAAATTATGACCGTTGATGTTACTTCGTCTTCAGGAAGGCGACGACGTCCTTACGCTCCTGCTCGTTCGGCAGCTTGAACGCCATCTTGGTGGCGCCCACGGCCTTGTCGGCCTTGCCCTTTTCGGTCAGGAACGCCTTCAGGAAGCCCTGCGGATCGGCCAGGTACTTAACGATATTGTCTTCGGTCCAGACGAGACCGGCCTCACCAGCATTGTGGTTGATGTCGGAATATTTGTACCCCTCCACCTTGCCGGCGGTACGGCCCACAACGCCGTTCAGGATGGGGCCGACGAGGTTCTTGGCATCGGGGCCCACGCGATGGCAGGCCATGCACTTCTTGAACACGGCCTCGCCCTTGGCGGCGTCCTGCGCCATGGCGGTGCCGGCGGACAGAATGGCGACGCCCGTCAGGGCAAAAGCGGCAAACAGGGACTTCATCGTGATACTCCCTCGGGGGCTTTGACGCCGGAGAAATGGCGCTGACCAGAAGACATACGGTGTGGAAGCTGTTGGTCAAGCTGCCAAAAGGTCCCAACCCATACGGATTTGGCCATAAGCGTGCAATTGTTTCAACCGAACAGCTTCACCACGCTTTGCAGTGTCTGATAGACGCCGAAGGCGATGGGGACGCCCACAGCCAGCCAGGCCAGCAGGACCTTGACATCCAGGCCGCCGCTGCCCACGCCGGCGCTGCCGATCTGACCATTGCCCGCACTTACCACCGGGGCGGCCGCATCCTCGTCCTTCATGAACCATTTGCGGTCCACGGGCGTGATCAGGGCATTGGCGATGAAGCCCAACACCAGGAAACCAGCCAGGATATACATGGTGTAGTCATAGACCTGGGCGCGTGGCACGCCGGCCGCGATCTGCGCCTCGCGGATATAGTTCACGACGACAGGACCCAGGATGCCGGCGGTGGACCAGGCAGTCAGCAGACGGCCATGGATGGCGCCCACGAACTTCGTCCCGAACATGTCGGCCAGATAGGCCGGAACGGTGGCGAAGCCGCCGCCATACATGGACAGGATGATGCCAAAGGCCACCACGAACCCGATCTTGGAGCCCATATGGGCCAGCGACGGGGCCGAGGCATAGAGCACGATGCCCAGGGCGAAGAAGGTGAAATAGGTCATCTTCCGGCCCATCTTGTCTGACAGCGAGGCCCAGAAGAACCGGCCCACGATGTTGAACAGCGACAGCAGGCCCGTGAAGCCGGCGGCCACACCCGCGATCATCTTCTTCTGATCGGGGTTCAGGTCGGAGAAGCCCAGTTCCGGCTGCCCGAACAGGGCGCCGCCGAAAATTTCCTGCAACATCGGTGAGGCCATGCCCAGCACGCCGATGCCGGCGGAGACATTGAGGCAGAGGACAGCCCAGATCAGCCAGAACTGTTTGGTCTTGTGCGCGTCCTTCACATGGACATTGCCCTGCGCGATCATCGGCTTGGCGCTGGCAGCGGGCGGGGTCCAGCCGGCGGGGACCCAACCCTGCGGCGGGATGCGGTAGCCGAAGGCGCCGGCCATCATGAACACGAAATAGATCAGGGCCAGGACCACGAAGGTTTCCCAGACACCCACCGACGTTTCCGTTTTGAAGCCGTTCATCAGCATGTTGGCCAGCGGCGAGCCGATCATGGCCCCACCACCGAAGCCCATGATGGCCATGCCGGTGGCCATGCCGCGCCGGTCGGGGAACCATTTCACCAGGGTGGAGACGGGCGAGATATAGCCCAGACCAAGGCCGATGCCACCAATGACGCCCGACCCCAGCCACATCAGCCACAGTTGGTGGGTGTAGATGCCCACCGCCGAGATCAACAGGCCGCCGCACCAGCAGCATGCGGCGACAAACCCGGCCTTGCGCGGGCCTTCACGTTCCAGCCAACCGCCCCAGATGGCGGCACTGGACCCCAGCAGGACGAAGAACAGGGTGTACATCCAGCCCAGATCGGCGACCTTCCAGTCGCACGACGTGGTGAACAGGGCATTCATCAGCCCCGCATCGGCGGGGCAAGCCACCGGTGCAGTAATCCCGATCGACTGGCTGAGCGGCAGCCAGAACACGCTGAAACCATAGGCCATGCCGATGCAGAGATGGATGGCCAGTGCCGCCGGCGGCACCAGCCAGCGGTTGAAGCCCGCATGCGCGATGATGCGTTCCCGGTCAAGAAGGCCGGGC
>JAEMSB010000274.1:0-868 GCA_016463045.1 Niveispirillum sp. | reverse complement strand
TCCAAAGCCCTGCCCCTGGGTTTGATCTGCCGCTACCATACCCTTGTTTCCTCCTGTTCGTTCGCCCCTGTAAGGCGGAATGTGGGTGGACGCGTTTGGTGCCGGTGCTTCTTGATGGCGTCGGTCTGGTTGTTGTTAAGGCTCCTTATTGTTTCGCCCGAAGGCTCTCCAACGCCTGGACGACGATGGGGTTCAACCCATCGCCACCCTTATCGAGATGGTCGAAAATTCCGGCCCGCATGCGTGGGTCCCAGAAGCTTTTGATATGATCGGCCACACCCTTTACCCCGCCCGGCCCCTGGCTGGCGAAGAAGGCGCCGATCTGGTTGGCCATCATGACCAGCTTGTCAGGCGACACGGGTCTGCTCCTGCTCCGGTTGAATGCGGTGGGGGTGGCTGAAAATCTCAAACCCGTCGGAACGGGCCACGGCCACCAGTGTCATGCCGGCATCATCCGCCAGCTTCACGGCCAGCGTGGAGGGGGCGGAGACGGCGGCCAGGATGGGGGCACCGGCCATCGCCGCTTTCTGCACCAGTTCCACCGACACGCGGCTGGTCATCAGAATGGCGCCCTGTGTCGTGTCGATGCCGGTGCGGGCCAGGGCGCCGATCAGCTTGTCCAGCGCATTGTGGCGGCCCACATCTTCGCGCACCGTCATGCTGCCATCAGGTGCCAGGAAGGCAGCGGCGTGGGCGGCGCGGGTCAGGTGGCCCAATGCCTGCTGTTGCGACATCGCATCGAATGCGGATGCCAGTGCAAGCGGTGTCAGCGGGCGGCCAGCGCCCACAGGACGGGCCGGCTTCACCGCCTCCGACAGGCTTTCCACCCCGCACAGGCCGCAGCCGGCGGGGCCGGTCAGGCGGCGGC
>JAEMSB010000796.1 GCA_016463045.1 Niveispirillum sp. | reverse complement strand
GGAGGGGGGCTTTGATGCCAGCAGATCGGGTATCGCTCCCTCTGCCCGTAGCTGTGCCAGCCCTTGGTTGAACGCATCGAGAATCTGTTGGGCGTTCGGGTGGTCGCGGGCAACGATCAGATGCAAGGTCGCTTCGCTGGCGGCGGGGCCGGGTACGGTGGCCAGCTTTTCCCGCTCTGTCTGTTCCGCACGGCGGGCGATGGCGATGCGTTCATCCTCCACCATGAAATCGGCCCGTCCGCCCACAATCATGGATAGGCAGCTGCGCTGCTGGGTCGGTGTCACCCGCTGTACATCACCCTGCCGGATCAGGAAATCCATCCAGGGCGGCAGTCCATAGCCGACGGCGGCGCAAACCCGCTTGCCCTTCATCCAGCCGCTGGCCATGGCGGCCCGTTCATTGCCCAGGGCCACGATCAAATGCTGGCGCACTGTTGTGATCGGGTCGGAGAACAGCACTTCCCGCATACGCTGCTCGGTACGGATATAGGGGAAGGTTCCATCGAACCGTTGGGCCAACAGGCCTTCATAGCCCCGGCGCCAGGGCTCCACGGCCAAGGTCACGTCCTGGCCGGATTTGGCGAAGGCCTGCCGTACCAGCGCCGTGACAGGGCCACCATCGGGCAGCCTGTCATCCACATAGGGGGCATAGTCGGTGCCGGTAACCAGCTTTAACGGTGCTGTCTCGGCCAACGCCGGCACGGGAGACAGCGACAAGACCAGAAGGACCATCGCCAAACGCCGCACCTGATGCCCCCGAAGACCATCAACACCCTGATCAGACTATGGTTAACCATAGTCTGTGGTCAATCGAAGGTTAGAGAATTCTATGCCCCCAGGCGGTAAGGATGGTCAGAGCCAGCCCGCCAACTCCCGCTCCACAATCCCGCGCAGCAGGCTGATATGATCGGGGTGATCATTCAAGCAGGGGATGTAGGTGAAGTCGGTCCCCCCAGCGGTAAGGAAAGTCTCCCGAATACCCTGGTTCACTTCCTCCAGCGTCTCCACACAGTCGCTGACAAAGGCGGGGGCCAGGATCGCCAGCTTCTTCACACCCTGTTCCGGCAGTGCCTTGACCATGGGTTCCAGGTAGGGTTGCAGCCATTCCGTCCGCCCGAAGCGGGACTGGAAAGCGTGCGTCAGCATTCCCGCATCCATGCCCAGCTTTTCCCGCAGCAGGCGGGCTGTCTTCAGGCAGTAGCAGTGATAGGGATCGCCTTTTTCCAGGTACATCTTCGGCAGGCCGTGGAACGAAGCGATGATACGCTCCGGCTTCCAGGACAGGCTGTCTAGATGCCGGGAGACGCCGGCGGCCAGCGCCTCGATATAGGCCGGATCATCGTGATAGGTGGGCACCGTGCGTATGGCCGGCTGCCGACGCAGCGTCATCAAATGGCGGAAGGCCTGGTCACAGGCTGTGGCCGTCGTCGTGGCGCTATATTGCGGATAGAGCGGGAACAGCAGGATACGCTCGCAGCCCTGCTCGATCAGGCTGTCGATGCCCTTCGCGGTGGAGGGGTGGCCATAGCGCATGCCCCATTCCACGATGATCCGGTCATCATGCGTGCCCTTCAGCGCGGTTCGCAGCCCATCGGCCTGGGCACGGGTGAAGGTTTTCAGCGGGCTTTCATTGCGTTCCTGATTCCAGATGCCGGCATAGGCATGACCGCTCTTCTTGGGTCGGAAGGTCAGGATGATGCCCTGCAGGATTGGCTGCCAGATGGCCTGCGGCACCTCCACCACGCGCCGGTCGGACAGGAATTCCGACAGATACCGGCGCATCGACCAATAA
>JAEMSB010000273.1 GCA_016463045.1 Niveispirillum sp. | reverse complement strand
CCCCATATCCGCGATGCGGTCGCGCTGGCTGTGCCAGGGTGTGTCGGGCGGGGTCAGGGACAGTTCAGCGGCCAGGGCGCGGGCCACCAGCAGCCCCTGCCCGCCCTGGCTTGCCAGGGTACCGGCGGCCCCGCCGAATTGCAGGGTTTCCGCCGCCTTACCGGCGTCGATCAGGCGGGTGCGGATACGCAGCAGCATGGACAGCCAGCCGGCGGTCTTCAGACCGAAGGTGGTGGGCAGAGCCTGCTGCCAGAGGGTGCGACCCGCCATGGGGGTTTGGGCATGATGGCGCGACAGGTCAGCTAGCGCATGGATGGCGCGGTCCAGATCGGCCCGTAGCAGCGCCACCGCGTCGCGGGCGCGCAACACAAAGCCGGTATCGATGATATCCTGGCTGGTCGCCCCGCGATGCACATGCCGGGCGGCGGCGGGGTCGCTTTGCGCCACCTTGGCTGTCAGCGCCTTAACCACCGGAATGGCGGGATTGCCGGCCAGGGTGGTAGCGCGGCCCAACTCCGCCATGTCGTAAAGGTCTGGGTCGCAGGCGGCCTGGATTGGGGCTAGTGCACCATTGGGCACCATGCCGATGCCGGCTTGCGCGCGGGCCAATGCTGCCTCCACCCGCAGCATGGCACCCAGCACGGCCCGGTCATCGAACAGTGCCGCCATGGCTTGTGTCTGGAACAGCGGCGTGAACAGGGCGGAGGTCATGGGGCAGCCAGGTTGGGTATGAGCGGATGATAGGGTAACCCTTTTCGACATCCCGGCGAAAGCCGGGACCCGGCGTAGAGCGGCGTCCGCCGCGATATGACTTATATCGGCGCTAACCGCGCCTCATGCTGGGCCCCGGCTTCCGCCGGGGTGACGGTAGAAGGTGACTCAGGAGAGATGAGGACATTCAAACGTCGAAGAATACCGTCTCGCCCTCGCCCTGTAGGCGGATATCGAACCGGTACTGTCCTTCCCCTACGGGTACTGCCAGCAGCGTGGCGCGGCGGGCGGGCGGCACAAGGTCCAGGATCGGATCTTCGGTATTGCTGGCTTCGTCTGCAAAATAGATGCGGCTGACCATGCGCTTAATGACACCGCGCGCCATCACGGAGATGGCGATGTGCGGGGCCTGCAGGCTGTTGCCAGGACCGGGCACCCGACCGGGCTTCACCGTGCGAATGATGAAGACACCGTCGGCATCGGTGGAGGCACGTCCAAAGCCGATGAAATCGGGGTCCAAAGCCAGCTCGGCACGGTCATCATCGGGGCTGTCATAACGACCAGCCGCGTTGGCCTGCCACAGTTCGACAAAACTGTCGGGGATAGGCGTTCCATCACCATCGAACACAGTACCGGTGATCGTTACGATCTGCCCCTTGGCCACTCCGCGCGGATGATCATTGGGGTTCAGGGTATAATGGCCGTCGGGAACCAGGTCCATGCGCGCGCCGGCATCACCCCTGCCCTCTACCAGATCGGCACCGCCCTTCCAGGGCAGTGCATAGTGGAAATAGGGGCCAACGGTCTGCCAGGGTGTCTGTCCAGTCATGGATCAATCCTCCATCGGGGTGGCGTCGCGCCCGCGCAGCACGATGTCGAAAATATAGGACAGCGCAAAGGCTTCCTGCGTTGTTTCGATATCGAACCGGCTGATCATGCGCCCCAGGGCATGGGCGGGCACGGCATTGGCGATGGGGTCCAGCGGGATCAGCGGATCGCCGGGGAAATACATCTGCGTTACCAGCCGCGTGGCGAAGGCCGGGCCCAACAGCGAGAAATGGATATGGGCCGGGCGCCAAGCATTGTAATGGTTGCCCCAAGGATAGGCGCCGGGAGAGATCGTATAGAACCGGTAACGGCCCTGATCATCGGTGATGATCCGGCCCGACCCGGTGAAGTTCGGGTCCAGCGGGGCGTTCCACTGATCCTTCTTGTGGATGTAGCGGCCAGCCGCATTGGCCTGCCAGACCTCCACGATGGTGTTGGGCACGGGCCGCCCATCCTCGTCCAGCACGCGACCGGAAACGACGATACGCTGGCCGATGGCCTCTCCCGTGCCGATCTTGGTCAGGTCGGCAATGGCAGGACCCATCAGCCGGTCCCAGCGGCCCGCCGGCCCCGTCACTTCCGTCAGGGTCTGCGGAATGCGGATCAGCGGCTGCTGCGGCGACCGCTTGATGGTGGCCTTGTAGTCGGGTGACAGGAAGGGCGGATGTGCCCCTTCCTCCTCCCGGTTATAGGGCAGGATGAGGCTCACGGTGTTTTCCTCCCTCAGATTTTTTCGATGGCCAGGGCTAGACCCTGGCCCACGCCGATGCACATGGTGACTAGCGCGCGCTTGCCGCCGCGCCGTTCCAGACCGCGCAGCGCCGTGAGGGCCAGACGGGCGCCCGAGGCACCCAGCGGATGGCCCAGGGCAATGGCACCGCCATGCGGGTTCACATTATCCGACGTCGGATCAACGCCCAGAGCCCGCAAGGACGCGATAACCTGAGAGGCGAAGGCCTCGTTCAACTCGATCAGATCGAAATCGCCGATGGTCAGGCCCAACTTGTCCATCAGCTTCTGCGAGGCTGGCACAGGGCCGATGCCCATGACACGCGGTTCCACACCGGCGGTCGCCATGCCCAGAATACGCCCGCGCGGGGTCAGGTTGTGGGCTTTTACTGCGGAGTCCGAAGCAATCAGCAGGGCAACGGCACCGTCATTGACGCCACTGGCATTGCCAGCGGTGACGCTGCCGCCGGGACGAACCACGGGCTTCAGCTTAGCCAGCGCATCTGCTGTCGTGTCCGCACGGGGATGTTCATCCACGCCGAGTGTCGTCGGCTTGCCCTTGGCGTCCAGAACGGTGACGGGGGTGATTTCGCCATCGAAATAACCGTCGGCCTGGGCCTTGGCGGTACGTTGCTGGCTTGACAGCGCAAAGGCGTCCTGGTCTTCCCTGCTGACACAATGGTCAACGGCAACGTTTTCCGCCGTTTCCGGCATGCTGTCGGTGCCGTAGCGTTCCTTCATCGCCTTGTTGATGAAGCGCCAGCCGATGGTGGTGTCCTCAATCTGGGCGCTGCGCTGAAAGGCACTTTCGGCCTTGGCCATGACCAAGGGTGCGCGGGTCATGCTTTCCACGCCGCCGGCGATGACCAAATCCAGGGCACCGGCATTGATGGCACGGGCCGCCGTGCCAACGGCATCGGCACCTGATGCGCAGAGGCGGTTGATGGTGGTACCGGGGACCGACACGGGAAGACCCGCGAGAAGTGCCGCCATGCGAGCGACGTTGCGGTTATCCTCGCCGGCCTGATTGGCGCAGCCAAGGAACACCTCCTCAATGGCAGCTTGATTCAGGCCGGGATGGCGGGCCAGCAGGGCCTGAATGACCTGGGCTGCCATATCGTCGGGGCGCAGGCGAGAGAGGCCACCGCCGAAACGACCGATTGGGCTGCGGATGCCGTCGCATATATAGGCGTGGCTCATGCTGCAAGCTCCACCCGGAAGGGGGCGCCGGTGGCCGCCGTGATCTGCTCGACACTGATACCGGGCGCCAGCTCGATCAGGGCCATGCCACCGTCGCCATTTTTGTCGATGGTGAAGACACCCAGGTCGGTGATGACCATGTCCACCACGCCGGCACCAGTCAGCGGCAGATTGCATTCGGACAACAGCTTGGAGCCGCCATTCTTGTCCTGATGCTCCATGACCACGACGACCTTCTTCACGCCGGCTACAAGGTCCATGGCCCCGCCCATGCCCTTCACCATCTTGCCGGGAATGGTCCAGTTGGCCAGATCGCCATTGCCGGCGACCTGCATGGCGCCCAGGACCGTCAGGTCGATATGGCCGCCCCGGATCATGGCGAAGCTGTCGGCGCTGCTGAAATAGGACGAAGTGGGCAGTTCGGTGATCGTCTGCTTGCCGGCATTGATCAGGTCGGCATCCTCTTCCCCCTCAAACGGGAAAGGGCCGATGCCCAGCATGCCATTCTCCGACTGCAAGATCACCTGCATGCCGTCGGGGATGTAGTTGGCGACCAGGGTCGGGATGCCGATGCCCAGGTTCACATAGAAACCGTCGCGCAGTTCACGGGCGGCGCGGGCGGCCATTTCATCACGGGTCCAGGGCATGGTTCAGCCCTCCTGGCTGGCGGCCGGGCGCGGCCGGGTTGTGCGCTTTTCGATCAGCTTGGCGTACTGCGTGCCCTGGATGACACGATCGACATAGATGCCGGGCGTGTGGACATGGTCGGGATCGAAGCTGCCGACGGGCACGATCTCCTCCACCTCTGCCACGGTCACCTTGCCGGCGGTTGCCATGACAGGGTTAAAGTTACGCGCCGTCTTGCGATAAATCAGGTTGCCTTCGGTGTCGGCCTTCCAGGCCTTGACGATGGACAGGTCAGAGCGCAGCCAGGTCTCGCGCACGTAACGCTTGCCCTCAAACTCCTCCACCACCTTGCCTTCCGACACGACGGTACCGACACCAGTGGCGGTGTAGAAGGCGGGGATGCCGGCCCCGCCAGCGCGGATGCGTTCGGCCAGCGTGCCCTGCGGGTTCAACTCCAGCTCCAGCTGGCCGGAGATGTAAAGCTGTTCGAACAGCTTGTTCTCCCCCACGTAGGAACTGATCATCTTTTTGATCTGACCATTGTTCAGCAATTGCCAGAGGCCGAAACCATCGGCCCCGCAATTGTTGGAAATGATGGTCAGACCCTTGACCCCTGCCTCTTTGATGGCGGGGATCAAATGTTCAGGGTTGCCGGACAGGCCGAAGCCGCCCGACATGATGGTCATGCCGTCGAATAGCAGACCGTCCAGCGCCGACTTGGCGTCGGGGTAAATCTTGCCAGCCATTTTGTATCAGTTCCATGGACAGGAGGAGATCAGGTCTCAGTGCAGGGGCAAACCCACGTAATTTTCGGCCAGCGACTGCTGCGCTGCGTGGGATCCGCGTAGATAGCCCAGTTCTGCAATCTGCATGCGGCGGCCAAAGGCGTCGGTTTCCGGGAACCGGTGCATCAGGCTGGTAAACCACCAGGAGAAGCGTTCCGCCTTCCAGACACGGGCCAGGGCGCGGGCCGAATAGGCAATGATCCCCGCACTGTTGCCCCGGTAATGATCGGCCAGACCGTCCGCCAGATAGGCGACATCGGTGGCGGCCAGATTAAGGCCCTTGGCCCCTGTGGGCGGCACGATATGCGCAGCGTCACCGGCCAGGAACAGGTTACCGTGGCGCATGGGTTCGGCGACGAAGCTGCGCAGCGGTGCAATGGACTTTTCAATCGACGGCCCGCGTGTGACGCGGGGCGCGACCTCGCTGCCCAGGCGCACGCACAGTTCATCCCAGAACCGCTCGTCCGACCAATCCTCCACCTTCTCCGTATTCGCCACCTGCACGTAGTAGCGCGAGCGGGTGTTGGAGCGCATGGAGGCCAGGGCAAAGCCGCGTTCATGACTGGCATAGATCAGTTCATGATCACAGGGCGGCACATCGGCCAGCACGCCCAGCCAGCCGAACGGATAGACCCGTTCGAAGGTGCGCAGGATATCGGCAGGGATGCTGGCGCGCGCGACACCATGGAACCCGTCGCAGCCGGCGATGAAATCGCATTCCAGGGTACGGTCCACCCCGTCATGACGGAAGGTGACGCGGGGCCGGGCGCTGGTGATGTCATGCAGGGCGACATCCTGCGCATCGAACAGCAGCGGGATGTCGCGGTGGAAGGCCGCGTCGATCAGGTCGCGCGTCACCTCCGTCTGGCCATAGACCATGACGGATTTGCCGGTCAGCGCCTTCATGTCGATGCGGGTATTGTCGCCGTCGGTGGACAGGGCAAACCCTTCATGCGGCAGGCCTTCGCGGTCCATCCGGTCATGCACGCCCACCTGACGCAGCAGATCGACCGTTACCTGTTCCAGAATGCCGGCGCGGATGCGGCTTTCGACATAGGCTCGGTCACGCCGTTCCAGGATCACGCATTCCACGCCCGCCTTGTACAAAAGATGGGCCAGAAGCAATCCGGCGGGTCCGGCACCGATGATGGCGACCTGGGTGCGCATCACCACTTTCCTCCCAAGGAAATTATTGGCTGTTGTGGGGATGATAGCGTCGGTGAACCATTGGCACAGGACACGCATCCATCAAAAAATTGGATTTTTCATCGCCCCTTTGTCATGCTGCACTGCATGAACCGGAAAGCAAGCAATCCCGTGCCCCGCTTCTTCCTCTACGGGGAGGCGGAGGCCAAGACAGATGAACATTTCATCCATGCCGAAACCCTGGAGCGGCGCAGCCAGCCCAGCGGATGGCAGATCCAGCCGCACGCCCATGCCGACCTGAACCATGTGTTCGTCATCGCTACGGGCGGCGGGGAATTGCTGGCCGGCGGGGAGCGGCATTCCTACCGCGCGCCGTGCCTGCTGCTGATCCCGGCGGGGGAAGTGCATGGGTTCCATTGGGATGCCGACAGCCAGGGGCATGTCGTGACCTTTGTGGAGCCGATGCTGCGCGGGCTGGCGCGGCGGGAACCGGGGCTGGGCGAACTGTTTAGCCGGGCGGCGGCGGTGCCGCTGGGCGACGAGGGGGCGGATTGCCTGCGGTTGGCCGCCCTTTTGGAG
>JAEMSB010000795.1 GCA_016463045.1 Niveispirillum sp. | reverse complement strand
ATTTTAACCTGTCAGGCGTGCCGGGATCGCTGGTCCATGACCACCTGCTGACCCTGGAGGCCGATGGTTTCACCGCCTTCGGACCTGACAAGATGGTGACCGGGGAGATCAGGCCCGTCGACGGCACGGCACTGGATTTCCGCGCACCCAAACCTATTGGTCGCGACATTGCCTCGCCTGAAGAACAGATGCGTATCGGTGGTGGCTATGATCATTGCTTCGTGATCCGCGGCCCGCATGGCGGCGCCTTACGGCGGGCGGCACGTCTGTCACATCCCGGCAGCGGTCGGACAATGGAGCTCTGGACCACCGAACCCGGCGTGCAGCTTTTCACCGCCAACGGTGTGGACATGGTGGGCCGTGGCGGTGCGGTCTACAAACCCCATTGCGGCGTCTGCCTGGAACCCCAGCATTTCCAGAACAGCCCCAACCAGCCGGGATTCCCTGGCACGGTCCTGCGACCGGGGCAGCACTTCCGGTCGCTCAGTGAGTATCGGTTCAAGGTGGCGTGAGCTGGATCAAATGGCTGGGAAGCCACCGTGACTATGACCGCATCGACGTGACGGAGATTGGATATGATGGCTGAGCTGAAGCCCATCCGCACCGAAGCAGATTATGAAGCGGCCCTGGAACAGGTCGAACAGCTCTGGGGCGCCGCCAACGGCACCACAGAGGGGGACAGGCTGGATATTCTCGCGACGCTGATTGATGCCTATGAGGCGGAGCATTATCCGATGGACCCGCCCGACCCGGTGGAGGCCATCAAGTTCCGCATGGAACAGATGGGACTGACGCGCAAAGATCTGGAACCGATGATCGGTACCCGGACACGGGTGGCCGAAATCCTGAACCGGCGGCGCAGCCTGTCCATCGGCATGATCAGGCGTCTTCATGAAAGGCTGGGTATTCCCGCAGAAATCCTGATCCGACCCTTGGCCTGATCAGGCCGCCACCGCCACCACATCCGCTGCCAGAAACGCCGTCCACAGCGCCGGCAGCGGCTTCAATGCGGCGGCAGCGCGTTTGCGCAAGGCGTCGGCGGCGGTTGTCTGTTCAATCTTGTCCAGCAATCCCGCGGCGTTCATGTCATCCGCCACCTGCTTCAATGGCGTGCGCAGGGCATCCACGGCGCGCTGCAACGGGTCCACCCGTTCGGCGGGCCACACGGCACGGCAGAAATCCAGGTCGTAGCGCAGCTTGCGCAGGCGTTTATGCGCCTTGATGGCAGTCGCGACATCCCCCGGCAGACCGACAGCGCGCAAGGCATCCAGACGAAGGCGCAGCATATCGCCAGCGATTTCCGACAGGGTGGTGCCGAACGGGCAGCCATGGGGCTGCTGCGCCCAGTCACCAGCCTCTAACCAGGCCGCGAATTCCAGCTGCCAGCCCGTCCATTCCGGGGAGGACAGCAGGCGCATGGCCTTGTCCAGCGCCTTGGCGCGGGCCGCCGATACTGGCCCGACGGCGCCCTTGCGGGCCTCCTGCGGCAGTTCGGTCAAGGCAATGGCCAGCTTCTGCCAGTCGCGCGCCTTCTCCAGCTTGCGGCCCAGCACCTTCAACTGATCGCGCAGCGCGTCGCCCTGGTCGGTATGAATCAGGTCGGCGAACAGGCCATAGGCCGTGATCAGCCGCCTTACCGCCGACGCCATCTCACGCAGGGCGGCCGGATCGCCCATGGCTTCGGTAAAGGCCGGCTGATTGTCGAGAAGATGGGCCAGACCGTTGCGCCCAATATGGCGGAACGCCTCCATCACGGTGGTGATGGGCGTGATGCCCAGGGGCCGCACGGCATG
>JAEMSB010000272.1 GCA_016463045.1 Niveispirillum sp. | reverse complement strand
GCCCAGAAACTGGCGACGGGCGTCAGTACCAGCCGGTCCAGCACGGTGCCGGTGCGCGCCAGGATGCCGACGACACGGTAGGGCATGCCCACATGCGCCTCGCCCCCCGCCGTCAGGCCGTGGGTGCCAATCAGCGGGCTGCCCAGGCCCAGACCAGATGCCGCCGCGACATCGGCACCCAGCACGGCCTCCATCGGTTCCGCGAACATCCGGCCCGATGACAGCGTGCCGCCATAATGGTCGATATAGGCGGGTTCGGTGCCCAGGATGCGGAAACTGCCGAAACTGTCGCCCATGGCAACGGGCACGGCCTGTTTGACCAGGGGGTTGCGGCGCAGCGTTTCCAGTGCGGCCAGGGGAACATTGCCAGTGGGGACGTCCACCTGCAAGACAGCCGACAGAACCAGTTGCAAGGGGCTGCCCTTGGCCCCCACCACCATATCGATACCGGCGACATCGCGCGACAACCGGCTTTCCAGCCCGCGTTCCAGCAGCAGCAGAAAGGCGATCAGGGCGATACCAAGCGCCAGCAGCAGCAGGTTCAACCCCGTGGTCAGCGGGCGGCGACGCAGATAGGCGAGGCTTAGTCCCAGCGTGTTCATGCCACGCGCTCCATCGGTCGGGCCAGTTCCAGCAGCACCGGCAGGCGGGACATCAGACGCCGGTCATGCGTGGCAACCAGCAGGGTGGCGCCGCTGAGTTCCGCCTGTTCGACCAACAGGTCGATCACCGTCTGGCAATTGCCATCATCCAAAGCGCTGGTCGGTTCGTCCGCCAGCAGGATCGAGGGCTGGTTCACCAAAGCGCGGGCCACCGCCACCCGCTGCCGCTCCCCCTGGGACAGATCGGTCGGCAGGGCGTTGGCGCGGTCGGCCAGCCCGACGCGCGTCAGCAACTGTAACACGGCCTCGTCATCCGGGCCCTTGCCGGCCAGACGCCGGGCCAGGCGCAGATTGTCGGCGATGCTGACGGCGGCGATCAGATGCAGTTGCTGAAAGATGATGCCTACATGCCGGGCGCGCCATCGGTCTCGCCCGGCATCACCCATCGCCCGCAGATCATGCCCCAGTACAGACAGGTTCCCCTGTTGAGGCGCCAGCAGGCCCGCAAGCAGATGCAGCAAAGTGGTCTTGCCGCTGCCGCTGGGCCCCAGCAGCAATCCATGCCGGCCCAAGGCCAGGGTCAATTGCTCCACGACCAAAATGGGGCGGCCACCGGCATGGTGAACCACATCATACAGGTCGATCAGATTGGAAGCGAGCATCGTGGGCCACATCAGCATAAAACATCAAAACGATATAACATTACATTTACTGTTGATGCAGCAATTGAAAAATGAATTCGCTGTCATGCGAACGGCCTGGTTGGCCCGTAACGACATCAATCATTTGGCCCGATAGGGGTCGGTCCTTGGAAGACCATTGCGCCGTCGCAAAGCGCGGCCGGTGATAAAGTCGCGCAGAGCACGGGGAACGGTGTCCCGACGTGTCCAGCGAATGGTCAAGCGCGCCTGGCGGCATTCCCATGCCAGTTCGCGGCCATTCTCGTACCGGTGTTGCTCATATTCGGTCATCGCATCGAGCGCCGCATAGTCGAACGGCTTGCCCGACATGGCCTCCACAAAACCGGTATGAAAGGCATGGTGACAGACCGCCTGGCGGGCAGTCCGCCAAGAACAGGCACCATGGATCGTATCGTTGACGGCCATCAATCAAACAGCGCTCGTTATGTGATGTTATAACATATAGATGCGTACAGGTCGGAGATCAATAGGATCAGACCGCACCCCGAAGGGGCTCTTAAGCCACCTTCGCTGGGAAACACGGCGGCACTGTCCGGTCCCGGCAGGGCCGGATCGTTGAAATAGATGTAGGGATCGGGGTGCTGTATCTTGTTGTCAGTTCGGGCTTCGCCGGCATCCTCACGGCTCGCTGAACCGGTATCCGATCCCGGGCTCCGTCAGGATCAGGGTCGGGTTATTGGGGTCGGTTTCGATCTTCTGGCGCAGTTGTCGAACATAGACGCGTAGGTAGTGGACCTCAGTTGCCTGGGCCGGACCCCAGACCTGTTCCAATATCTGGCGGTGGGTCAGGATACGCCCGCCATGCCGCACCAGCAGATGCAACAGATCGAATTCCCGCGGCGATAGGTGCAGGCGCTCGCCAGACCGGCGGACCTGCCGCATGACCAAATCAATCTCCAGGTCGCCGACCTGAAGATGGGGACGCCCGCCGACCTGCTGGATGGAGTGCCGCAAGGCCGTGCGGATGCGGGCCAATAGCTCCTTTTCGCTGAAAGGTTTGGTGACATAGTCATCGGCACCGAGATCCAGCGCCAGGACCTTGTCCTGTTCGCGGTCACGGCTGGACAGGACAATGATAGGGGCTGATCGCTCCCGCTTTAGCAACGGGATCAGGTCGAGGCCATCCATGTCCGGAAGGCCGAGATCCAGCAGGATCAGTTCCGGCATGGCCTGATGTAACTGATCAAGGGCGGCGGCGCCGGTCTCTGCCTCCACCATTGCCCACCCATGTGGGGTAAGGATGGTGCGCAGGAGACGCCGAATAGCAATCTCGTCTTCGATGACAAGCAAACGTTGCAACTTACTCATGCTGTCGTTTCCCCGAACGGTAAATCTCCACGCGGATCCACCGGCAACGTTATTTCAAAACAAGCGCCAGGTTGGCCGTCATCACGGTCACCCACCTTGACGGTTCCTCCCATGGCCTCAACAAACCCCCGGCAGATCGGAAGACCCAGGCCGGTGCCGGCCTGCTGATAGTCCCGCGCCTGCACTCGGAAGAACTTGTCGAAGATTTGCTCCCGCAGTTCCGGCGGGATACCAGGTCCACGGTCCATCACCAACAGGCACACATGGGCCGCCTGCCGCCGCGCCACGATACGGATGGTGCTGTCCGGTGGGGCGTATTTCGCGGCATTGTCCAGCAGATTGAACAAAGCCTGTTCCAACAACAGATGATCGCCGCGAACCAGGGGCAGATCGATTGGAACCGCTATGTCTATAACGTGGCGATTAAGGATCGGGCCGGCCCGCCGAACGGCCCCGGATACCACATCGGCCAGATCGGTGGGTTCCCGTTTCTGTTCCAGGGCGCCAGCCTCCAGCCGGGTCATGTCCAGCAGATTACGGACAAACCGGCTCATGCGTTCCGCCTCCGCATGCATTGTTTCCAGCGTCGCCTCCCGCGTTTGCGGGTCGGTGGCCCCGCCACCAGCCTTAAGGCTGGTGACAGCGGCAATGATGGCCGCCAGCGGCGTGCGCAGGTCGTGCGACAGCGAGGTCAACATGGCCGACCGCAGGCGTTCCGTCTCGCTCTCCAGTTTTGCCTGATCGATGGCACGAACCAGCCTCACCCGCTCGATGGCCACCGCGGCCTGATCCAGCAGGGCATCCAGCAGCCGCCGATCATCAGGCGCCAGCAGCGGCCCGCCCGTCGGATCTTCATTGGTGATCCCCACCACCGCGACAACCGACCGGTCGGTGCGCAGCGGCAGGTAGAGCCGGGGCGACCCCGGCAGGGTGGCCGCGCCACGACCCGCCGGTCGGCTGTTTTCAAAGGCCCACAAGGCAGCCGCATGGTCCGCTTCGGACAGGAGGTCATCAGGCGGGTAGGCAGATGCAAGCCCAAGTCCGTGATCGTCCGGCAGCAGCAGCACGACACGCAGCTTCAGCATCAGGGCGATCTGGTGGCAGGCAGCCCAGGACAGATCATCCAGGTCGCCGATCCCGGCCAGTTTGCTCGCGAAGGAGGATAATTGCGCCGTGGTGCGGGCACGGGCCCGCGCGATGTCCGCCTGTTCGCGCACCCGCGCCGTCAACCGGCTGGTCAACAAGGCGACCGCCAGGAAGAAGCCCAAGGACCAGATATTGGACGGGTCGCGGATGGTGAAGGTGTAAAGAGGCGGCAGGAAGAAGAAATTATAGGCGGCCACGGATGCAAAGGCCGTGAACAGGGACGCCGAGAACCCATAGAGCACGGCACTCCCCAGCACGGCCATCAGGAAGACCAGACTGATATTCTGTACACCCAACCAGTCATCCACCAGGACGCCAGCCGCCAGCGCCGCCGCCGTGAATAGGGTGGACATCAAATAGGGTTGCCATTGCAGTCCGCCTTGCGTCGATTTCAGCGTCGGCGGGCGGCGGGCGGCATTGCTGTCGGGATCGGCCTGTTCACCCGCGATGACATGGACCGAAATACCCTCCGCATGACGCAGCAGATCATGCACGACCGATCCGTGCAGCATTTCGAACCAGCGGGACCGCTGAGACTTGCCGATGACGATCTGGGTGATGTTGTTGGTGTGCGCGAAGGTGACAATAGCCTCTGTGACCGTCCGGCCCGGCAGTGTCAATGACTCCGCCCCCAATTGTTCGGCAAGCCGGAGGGCATCGGCCACCCGGTCGCGCCCTGCCTCATCCAGGCGCTGGTGGCGGGCTGTTTCCACATAGACCGCCGTGAACGGAGCCTTCAGCCGATCCGCCATGCGCTTGGCATAGCGGACCAGCCCGCCTGTGGCCATATCATCGGAGATGCAGACCAGAATTCGCTCTCCCGCCGCCCAGGGGCCGGCGATAGCGTGGCTGCGCATGTAGTTGACCATCTGGTCATCCACACGCTGCGCCGTCCGCCGCAGCGCCAGTTCGCGCAGCGCCGTCAGGTTGCCGGGGGAGAAATAATGCTTCAGCGCCCTCTGCGCCTGGTCGCGGACATAGACCTTGCCCTCACCCAGCCGCTTGATCAGATCGGTCGGGGTCACGTCGATGATTTCCACCTCATCCGCGCTGTCGATCACCTGGTCGGGCACCGTCTCGCGCACACGGATGCGGGTGATGCGCGCGACGATGTCGTTCAGGCTTTCGACATGCTGGATGTTGAGCGTGGTCAGCACGTCGATGCCGGCGTCCCGAAGCTCCTCCACGTCTGAATAGCGCTTGCCGTGTCGGCTGCCAGGCGCATTGGTGTGGGCCAGTTCATCCACCAGCACCATTTGCGGCCGGCGGGCGAGCAGCCCGTCAAGATCCATCTCCAGAAGGTCCTGGCCGCGATAGGCCACCGGCTTGCGCGGGAAAACCTCCAGCCCGGCCAGCATGGCCTGGGTTTCCGCCCGTCCATGCGTTTCGACCACACCGACCACGACATCCACACCTTCCGCCTTCATGGCATGGGCGGTCCGTAGCATCTCGTATGTCTTGCCAACGCCGGGGGCAGCGCCCAGGAAAATCTTCAGCTTGCCCCGCCGTTCGGCTGCCGCTGTCTGCAACAGAGCGTCGGGGGACGGGCGGCGATCATCGCGGGTTGTATCGTTGCTGGGCGGCATGGGGGCCTGTCGAGCGGAGAACATGAAACGAAAACAGGATCGTCATGTCAGGGACCCCCGGTCGGGCCTCCATGACATGACGATCCTCGCGCAAGCCGATCCGGAAGGCCTATTTGGCCTTGGCGTCGAGGGCCAGATTGAGCTTCAGCACGTTGACCCGCGGTTCTCCGATCAAGCCCAGCAGGGGTTGCTCGACATGGGCATCGACGAGCCGCTTCACCTCTGCCTGATCCAGGCCGCGGGCGTTGGCGACGCGGGCGATCTGGTAATAGGCTGCGGTCGGGGTAATGTGCGGATCAAGCCCGCTACCCGAGGCTGTGACCAGATCGACGGGGATTTTGTTCGCCTCACCGGCACCTAGACGCTCCGCTTCCTGCTTCACCCGATCCAGCAGCGGTGCACTGGTCGGCCCCAGGTTGGAGCCGCTGGAGGCACCGGCATCATAACCGCTGCCGGCCGCCGACGGGCGCGACCAGAAATAGCGGTCGCCGGTAAAGGTCTGGCCGATCAGTTCCGATCCAATGACCGTGCCGCCCTCGTCCCGGATCAGGCTGCCTTCAGCCTGACGGGGGAAAAGGGTCTTGCCGACGCCGGTCACCAGCAGCGGATAGCCAAGACCACACAGGAGGGTGAACAGGAACAGCAGGACCAGCGCCGGCCGTATTTCCTTCAACATGGCGTGAACTCCTTAGGCCAGACCAATGGCCGTGACGGCCATGTCAATCAGTTTGATGCCCGCGAACGGCACAACCAGACCGCCCACGCCATAGACCAGCAGGTTGCGGAACAACTGGCTAGCGGCAGAGCGGGCATGATAGGTGACGCCCTTCAGCGCCAGCGGGATCAGCGCGATGATGATCAGGGCGTTGAAGATGATGGCCGACAGGATGGCCGATTGCGGCGTCGACAGGCCCATGATGTTCAAGGCCCCCAGCGCCGGGTAGAGACCCGCGAACATGGCCGGGATGATCGCAAAATACTTCGCCACATCATTGGCGATGGAGAAGGTGGTCAAGGCGCCGCGGGTCATCAGCAGTTGCTTGCCGATCGAGACAACTTCAATCAGCTTGGTCGGATCGCTGTCCAGATCCACCATGTTCCCAGCCTCACGTGCGGCCTGGGTGCCGGTATTCATGGCGACGCCGACATCCGCCTGGGCCAAGGCCGGGGCATCGTTGGTGCCGTCGCCGCACATCGCGACCAGGCGGCCATCGGCCTGTTCCTTACGGATCAGGTTCAGCTTGTCCTCCGGCGTGGCCTGGGCCAGG
>JAEMSB010000271.1 GCA_016463045.1 Niveispirillum sp. | reverse complement strand
CGATCAGGCGGATATGCCGGGACAACAGCATGCCATTGCCAAACACGTCGCCCGACATGTCGCCCACGCCGACGGTGGTGAAATCCTCGTTCTGGATATCCTTGCCCAGCTCGCGGAAATGGCGCTTCACCGCCTCCCACGCGCCGCGCGCGGTAATGCCCATGCCCTTATGGTCGTAACCGGCGGAACCGCCAGAGGCGAAGGCATCATCCAGCCAGAAGCCGTACTCACGCGACACGCCATTGGCGATGTCGCTGAACGTGGCCGTGCCCTTGTCGGCGGCAACCACCAGATAGGGATCGTCGCTGTCCAGGCGCACGACATCCTCGGGCGGGATGACCACGCCGTTCTTCAGGTTGTCGGTGATGTCCAGCAACCCGCGCATCATCGTCTTGTAGCATTCGATGACCTCGGCCATCACCGCGTCCCGACCGGCGCTGGCCGGTACCGGGTTCTTCACGATGAAGCCGCCCTTGCTGCCCACCGGCACGATCACGGCATTCTTGACGATCTGCGCCTTGATCAGGCCCAGGATCTCGGTGCGGAAATCCTCCTTGCGGTCGGACCAGCGGATGCCGCCACGGGCGACCTTGCCACCACGCAGGTGGATGGCCTCCACACGCGGGCTATAGACCCAGATCTCCCGCCACGGGCGCGGCAAGGGCAGGTCGTCGATGGAACCGCTATCCAGCTTGAAGCTGATATAGCTCTTCGCCTTCCCGTCCGCGCCCTTCTGGAAGAAGTTGGTGCGGAGCGTGGCGCGGATGATGTTCAACATCCGGCGCAGGATGCGGTCTTCATCCAGGTTGGTGACGGCGTCCAGCGCGTGGTCGATCTCCAGGATCAGGCCCTTGCGCTTGGTATCCACCTCATCCCGGCCCAGCTTGGCCAGCACCGAAGGATCATGGCTGATGCGGAACAGGTCCAGAAGCAGGCGGGCGATCTTGGAATGGGTCGAGAGCGTATTCTCGATATATTCCTGGCTGAAGTCGAACTTTGCCTGCTTCAGATATTTGGCATAGGCACGGAAGACCGTGACCTCGCGCCAATCCATACCGGACAACAGCACCAGACGGTTAAACCCATCCGACTGTGCCTCCCCGGTCCAGACGCGCTGGAACGCATCCTCGAATGCCACCTTCACCCGGTCCAGTTCGACAGCGCGGCCATCGGCGGTGCGCATGTCGAAATCCTGCATGAAGACATTGGGCGTATCGCCAGGCAGTTCGACCTCGAACGGGCCACCCTCGGCCAGGATGCGCAGACCCAGATGCTCCAGCATGGGCAGCACCTTGGACAGCTCCACCGGACCGCCGGTCTGATAGACCTTGAAGAACAGCTGATGGGCGTCCGCCTCTACCGGGCGGTGCAGGTTCAGCGCGATGCCGCCATGGTCGATGATATGTTCGATCCGGGCCAGATCGACCACCGCCTCGTCCGGCGTATAGGCCTCCTGGTACGAGGCCGGCAGGGCGCCGCTATATTTGCGGGCCAGGGCCAGACCGGCGGCCTCCCCCTTTTCTTCCACCAGTGCCTGGGTGAAGCGGTCGCGCCAGCCGCGCGAGGCTTCGATCAACTGGCTTTCCAGCTCGCCGACATCGACATCCGGCAGCTTGCCGGGGGTGGTCTGCACGATCAGGTGGACGCGCGCCAGCACGCTTTCCGACAGCGACACATTCACCTGGGTCGAGGTGCCGTCATAGGCCTTCTCGATCAGGGCCTGCAGACGCTTGCGCAGATCGGTATCGTAACGATCGCGCGGAACATGGATCAGTGCGGAAACGAAACGTTCAAACGGGTCCTTGCGCACGAACAGGGCGACGCGCTGCCGCTCCTGCAAATGCAGCACGCCCATCGCGATGTCGAACAGCTCGTCATCGCCGATCTGGAACAGCTCGTCACGTGGATAGGTTTCCAGAATATGGACCAGCGCCTTGCCATCATGGCCGCGCCCGTCAAAGCCCGACCGCTCAATAACACGGTTGACCTTCTGGCGCAGGAACGGGATATCGCGGGAGGAACGGTTATAGGCGGTGCTGGTGAACAGGCCGACGAACAGGCGCTCGCCAATCTCCTCGCCTGCCTCGTTGAACAGCTTGACCATGACGGCGTCCAGCGGCGCGCGGCGATGCACCGTGCTGTCCTTGTTGGCCTTGGTCACCATCATGAAGCGGGGGTGGCGGACAAACGCCTTCACCTCCGGCGGCAGGGTGGAGAAATAGCGCAGACCGTCAAAGACGCTAACCTCGTCATTGCGCAGCAGGCCCAGGCCGGCGCCGGTCTGAATGTCCAGCGTCTCCTCGCCATTATCCTTGCCCAGGCGGTATTCGCGGATGCCAAGGAAGATGAAATGGTCTTCATCCATCCAACGCAGGAAGGCCAAGCCCTCCTCCCGCTCCTCCGCCGCCACGGGGCCATATTGGCCTGCAATGGTGTCGGTCAGGCGCGCGCGCATGGCGTGGAAATCGGTGACGGCGGCGCGGACATCGGCCAGCACGGCGGCGATGCTGGCGCGGATCGCGTCCAGTTCATCGCTGCCGGTGATCTGATCGACCTCGATATGCATTACCGATTCTGCGATGGCGTCGGCGGGCGCCTCGCCATTCTGCCAGATGGCGGTCAGGCGACCGTCAGCATCACGGCTGACCTTGATCACGGGATGCACCACCAGATGGACCGTCAGGCCCCGGCGGTTCAGTTCGGCGGAAACGCTGTCCACCAGGAAGGGCATGTCGTCATTGACGATTTCCACCACCGTATGGTGGGCATGCCAGCCATCGCTGTCGACGCGCGGGTTCAGGACGCGGACCAGCGCGTCACCCGGCTTGCGTGTGCCCCCGAACTGCATGATGGCGATGGCGGCGCCATACAGCTCATCAGCGGTGGAGCGCAGCATATCGTCGGGCGACACGTTGCGATAGAAGGCCCGGACGAACGCTTCGGCCAGGCCGGCCTTTTCCTTGGACAACCGGCTGCGCAGCTTGGCGACAACCTGTTCCACCAGCTCGGACTTACGCTGTTCGAGCTTGAACGCCATGGTATTTCTCCCGCAATGGACCGCATCTTTGTCGGGGCGGTTTTGTGGCTGGATGGGCCCCGGCACGGTTTGCGGGCAACACCTTGCTCCTTTTATGCGTCGTCAGAAAGAGTGTCGGGTGACAGTTCGGCGTTCCGGAACGCTTATGCCGCCGACGGGCTGGCATACGGCATTCCATTGCTTTACAAGCGACTACGGCTTTCTTTTCGAATCCGACCGTCCCCAACCGTCCGCCAGAGAGGGAGCAAGCGACCCGTGCCCGTGCCCGACTCGACAGTGCTGGGCCTGACCGCCGTCATCGTTGCCGTGACGGACGAGGTGCCGCGCGTGCTGGTGGTGCGGCGCATGACGCACAACCTCGCCACGCCGGAACAGCGGGACGCGACGGCGGGCCAGGATGCCCTGCCCTTCGGCCCCTTCACGGCTGACCGCGACCGCACCCTGGAACAGGGTCTGCGCCGCTGGGTGGAGGAACAGACAGGCCTGCCGCTGCGCTATGTCGAACAGCTTTATACGTTTGGGGACAAATACCGCGACCCGCGTGAACTGGAGGGTGGGGCCCGCGTCGTTTCCGTCGGCTATATGGCGCTGGTGCGGGAGGCACCGCTGTCGGGCAGCGGCGCCGCCGAATGGCACGATTGGTACGATTACTTCCCGTGGGAGGATTGGCGCGATGGCCGCCCCGCCCTGCTGACCCGTACCATCATGCCCGCATTGTCGCGCTGGATCGCGGCCGCCCCCGACAGCGCCATCGCCGCCGCCCGCGCCGAACGTGTCTCCACCACTTTTGCCGACGAAGAGCTGTGGGACACCGAACGTGTGCTGGAACGCTACGAACTGCTCTACAGCGCCGGCTTGGTGGAAGAGGCGCTGCGTGACCGTGCCATCCGTCAGCGTCTGGGCCTGACCCTCGACAATGGTCACTTGAACGAACCTGATCTGGCCGCACAGATGGGTACGCCCATGGCCCAGGATAACCGCCGCATCCTGGCCGTGGCGCTGGGCCGGCTGCGCGGCAAGCTGAAATACCGCCCCCTGGTCTTCGACCTGCTGCCCCAGCAATTCACCCTGTTCCGGTTGCAGCGGACGGTCGAAGCGCTGTCGGGCGTGCAGCTTCACAAACAGAATTTCCGCCGTCTGGTCCTGGCCGGTGGTCTGGTGGAGGCGACCGGGTCCCAGGAAGCCCATACCGGCGGCCGCCCCGCCGAACTGCACCGCTTCCGCCGCGACGTGCTGCGCGAACGGGTGGCGGCGGGGATCGGGCTGCCGCAGGTGCGGATGGTGGATTGATGATCCACACGCCCCGCCTGCTCCTGCGCCCATGGCTCGACAGCGACCTGGACGCGCTCACCGCCATCAATGACGATCCCGCTGTCTATCAATGGCTGGCCGGTCCCTTCACACGGGAGATGAATGCCGCCAGCATCAAGCGGCAGCAGGGGTTTCAGGCCGAATATGGCTTTTGCTACTGGGCTGTGGTGGAGAAGGCGTCGGGCACCCTGATCGGCATGGCGGGCCTGATGCCCGTCAACTTCGACGCCGGTTTCCTGCCCGCGGTGGAAATCGGCTGGCGTCTGTCACCGGCCTTTCAGGGACAGGGCTATGCGACAGAGGCGGCGAAGGCGGCCCTGGCCCATGGATTCGGCCCGGCGGGATTGCGGGAGATCGTTTCCTTCACGGTCCCCCATAACCGCGCGTCGCGCGCCGTCATGGAACGGATCGGCCTGCGCCACGAACCGGCGATGGATTTCGACCATCCAAGGCTGGCGGAAGGACATCCCCTGCGCCGGCATGTGTTTTATCGGGTGAGGGCCACCTAAACCGTCATCCAAACAAACAACGCCCGGCAGCAGGTCACCCCACTGCCGGGCGTCGATCCCCAGCCAGATCCCCGTGAAGGGACCCCAATTTCAACATCATGCCGACCGCCTGTCGCCAACCGGTGGGGTTACCCAATATCCCCGTGCATGTGCATGACTTACATTGCGAATCGCGTGCCAAGTGCCAATCCGGCCCCTGATAACGCTTTCCGGTACTCCAATCAGCAGAGCACCTGCCCATTCAAACGGCACTGCCGTCCAAATGAGCAGAAAACTCATCGCACCACAGGCACGCGGGCTTCGGACTGCCAGAAGGACCAGCGCACGCCGGCACCGACGCTGACATTGGTTTTGTCGCGGAACAGCGGGCTGTCTTCGTTCGCCGACCCGCCATAATAGCCGACCTGCGCCGCACCGAACACCAGCAGCCGGTCATTGATGGGATAGGCCACGCCCAGCGTGGTCTTGGTACCGATATAGCCGTCATCAGCCTTGTACGCGCGGCGGCTGGCCGTGGCATAGGCGGCATCGACGCCGTAGAAATAGTCATTCACCCCGTCAAAGCCGAAGACCGGCCCGATGGCGGCGTAGCCGCGCAGCTTGGTCCCGGCCAGCGAGCGGTCAAACCAGCTCAGCTCCGGGTTGACGCTGATGCCTTCATAATCAAACCCGATCAGGCGGGTGGCGATCACGGCACGCACCTCCACGCCCAGATCGACCTGCACATCCGCATGCTTGGGCATGAAATGCCAGGTGGCCTTGGGCCCCGCCTCGATCAGCAGGTCCAGGTCGGGCATGCCCTGGCGGGCCTTGTTGTCCTTGCTGTCGACATCGAACGACCCGTCCAAACCGATATCCAGCTCAAACCGCCCGCCCGCCATTTCCTGGCGCGCGCGGATGAAGCCATTGTCGCCGATGCGCAGATTGTCGCCGCGATAGATCAGGAACGGTACCGGCAGCGCCTTGAACTGCCCTTCCGACGCTGCCGGGTAATGCGCGACATAGCCGCCGGCAGCCAGGATGCTGCCTTCCCACAGGGGGGCGGTTTCGTCCGTCGTCTCCATCCCGAACAGGGCTGACTGTGCGACGGCAGGGCCGGACAGGGCCAGCAGGGTGGTGGCAAGTGCGGCAAGGCGGCGGATCATGGGGTGCAGGACCGGTCATGTTGCAGGGCGGCATAGCTCTACCGCATCGCCGCCGCCGCCGCCACATCCACCAAGGGGCTACATAAAATGCCACCCCCACATCCCTTAACCCTTACTTCTTCCCCTTCATCATAAAGGCCTGGAAGGCGGCCATGGCTTCGGGGGAACGCAGGCAGGCCCCGAAAATCTGGCCTTCCTTCTTCATGGTGGCCAGGATCTCCGCCTGATTGGGCCGCATCAGGGCCTTGGTCTGGCGCATGGCACCCACCGGCTTGGCGGCCAGGGCCTTGGCCTTGGCGAGCGCGGTGGCGGCCAGATCGGTGGCAGGCACGATGCCCGACAGGATGCCCGTGGCCAGCGCCTCATCGGCACCCAGTGGTTCACCCAGCATCAGCATGCGGGCCGCCTGGGCATGGCCCATGGTGCGCGGCATCAGGATGGAACTGGCCGCCTCCGGCACCAGCCCCAGATCGACGAAGGGCACATGCAGGCGCGCATCGGGCGAGGCATAGACCAGATCGCAATGCAGCAGCATGGTGGTGCCCACGCCGACCGCCATCCCCTCCACCGCCGCCACCAGCGGCAGCGGCGTGGTGGCCAGTGCGAACAGGAAC
>JAEMSB010000794.1 GCA_016463045.1 Niveispirillum sp. | reverse complement strand
TGTTCCGGTGTCGAAACAGGGGTGACGGGTAATGTGTGGAAGGTGATGGTGGAGCCGGGCCAGATGGTGGCCGCCGGTGACACCATCCTGATCCTGGAAAGCATGAAGATGGAGATGGAGGTCAAGGCCGCCAGTGCGGGCCGGGTACGGGAAATCACCGTAAAGCCGGGCCGCACCGTCAATGCCGGACAGACCGTCGCCATTCTGGAGGATATCGTCTGATGCTGCCCGAAAAACTGACCATCCAGGGCTTGACCGAGCTCTATCGCAGCGGGGCCAGCAACCCGGTCGCGGTGATTGAGGCGGTGTTGGCGCGTCTGGCCGCCAACCCTGATCCTGCCGCTTGGATCAGCACGGTTCCCGCCGAACAGCTTCGTGCCGAGGCAGCGGCGCTGACGGCGGGTGGCTATGATCCGGCAAAGCCGCTTTGGGGTATCCCCTTTGCCGCCAAGGACAATATGACGCGGGCGGCATCCCCACCACCGCCGCCTGCCCCGCCTTTGCCTTCACGCCCGCATCTGACAGTACCGTCGTCGCCAAACTGCGCGCCGCCGGGGCCATTCTGGTTGGCAAGACCAACCTGGACCAGTTCGCCACGGGCCTGAATGGCACACGCAGCCCCTATGGGGCCCCGCGCTGTGTGTTTAACAGCGACTATATCTCCGGCGGGTCCAGTTCCGGGTCGGCGGTGGTGGTGGCGCACGGGCAGGTGGCCTTTGCGCTGGGCACCGACACGGCGGGATCGGGCCGGGTGCCCGCCGCCTTCAATGATTTGGTGGGGATCAAGCCCAGCAAAGGCCTGCTGTCCACCAGCGGTCTGGTGCCCGCTTGCCGCTCACAGGATTGTATCACGGTTCTGGCCCATGATGTGGCCGATGGCGATCTGGTCCGCCGCGTGGCGGAAGGGTTTGATGCCGCCGACCCTTTCTCCCGCCCGGTCCAGACCCGGCCCTTGCGCCTGTCTGGCTTCCGCTTTGGCGTGCTTGCGGGGGCGGAGAAGGAGTTCTTGGGCGATCACGCGGCAGCGGCGCTGTATGACGCGGCGGTGGAACGGCTGGTGTCGTTGGGCGGCACGGCGGTGCCATTCGATTACAAGCCGCTGCGTGAATGCGCCCATCTGCTTTATGGCGGCCCCTGGGTGGCCGAACGGCTGGCCGCGATTGAGGAGTTTTTTGAGGGTCAGGCCGATGCCATGGATCCGACCGTGCGCGCCATCATCGCCGGGGCGGAGGGCAAGACAGCGGTAGAGGCCTTTGTCGGCCAATATTCGCTGGCCTTCTATACCCAGGAAATCGCCCGTATCTGGTCCGATCTGGACCTGCTGCTGCTGCCCACCACGCCCACAATCTACACGGTCGCGGACATGCTGGCCGATCCTGTGCGCCTGAACAGCAATTTGGGCCGCTACACCAACTTCGTGAACCTGCTGGACTGTGCCGCCGTGGCCGTGCCCGCCGGGTTCCGCCCCAATGGCCTGCCCTTTGGCGTCACGCTGATCGGGCCTGCCTTCACCGATAATGGCTTGGCCGTGTTGGCCAGCCGCCTGCATGGCAAGGGAGAGATCATGCCGACCGCACCCGCCGACTGGCTGCCTATCGTGGTGGTCGGTGCCCATCTGTCAGGCATGCCGCTGAACCAGGAGCTGACCAGCGTCGGCGGGATCAAGCTGGGCGATGTCCGCACCGCGCCGGATTACCGCTTCTATGCCCTGGCCGGGACGGTCCCGCCGAAGCCCGGTCTGGTGCGCGAGCCGGGCTTTGCAGGGCCGGGCATCGTGGCAGAGGAATGGGCCTTACCC